>NZ_JBEOSD010000166.1:0-17436 GCF_040302735.1 Streptomyces sp. NPDC097619
GCCGCGTGCCGGCGGGTCTGCTCGACCACGCCGTTGCGGGCGTCGACGAGGACCAACCGGGGGCCACCCACCCACCGGTGTGCTTCGCCGGCCTCAGACGACCGCGCCCGTGCTCCTCCCCTCGGCCCGTCGCGCCTCCAACGGGCCGTGCCGGCCGGGGGCGCCGCCCCCGGTGCCTCGGTCCCGCGCCAACGGGGCCGGGGGCGGGTTGCGGTGTTCCAGGGCGATCGCGATCGGGACGGCCGTGAAGACGGTCGAGGCGATGCCGACCAGGACGCCCGCGATGAGGGCCACGGAGAAGTCCGCGAGCGAGTCGCCGCCCAGTACCGCCAACGCGGTCAGGATGAACAGGGCTCCCATGCCCGTGTTCACCGTGCGGGGAAGCGTGCGGACCACCGCCTGGTTGGCCGTGGCCGCGAGGTCGCCCCGCGGATTCCGGCGGCGCGCTTCCCGGACGCGGTCGAAGACGACCACCGTGTCGTTCACCGAGTAGCCGATCACCGTGAGCAGCGCGGCCAGAAAGACGCTGTCCACCGGCCTGCCCGTCCAGGCGAACAGGCCCACCACGAGCAGGACGTCGTGGACCATGGCCGTGACGGCCGCCGTCGCCAGGGTCCAGCGGAAGCGCACACTGAGGTAGATCAGTTGGGCGGCCACCGCGATGCCCAAGGCCAGGAGCGCCTTCTGCCGCAGTTCGCCGCCCAGGCTCGGGCCGATCCGTTCGTCACGCTCGACGGTGACGGTTCCGCCGGGCTCTTCCAAGGCCGCCTGGACGCGCCGCTGTTCGTCGTCGGTGAGCTTCTCCGTGCGCACGGTGATGTCACCGTCGCCGGATTCCTGCACCACCGCGCGCGGGAACCCCGCGTCGGACACGGCCTTCCGGGCGGTGTCCGCGTCGACGGGCCTGCTGGTGCCGTACTCGACGAGCCGGCCGCCGGTGAACTCCACGCCGAAGTCCAGGCCGCGGAAGAAGATGCCCGCGACGGCGACCGCCACGAGCAGCGCGCTCACGCCGAGCGAGCGGCGACGGTGTCGGACCAGGTTCGGTTCGCGGCGGGACAGCCACGCGCGGACCCGGCCCGTCGAGGCGATGCCCGTCAGGCCGGGGCGTTCGCGTACGAAGCCGCGGGCGACGGCGAACTCCGCCAGCGCCCGGGTGATCACGAGTGCCGTGAGCATCGAGGCCAGGACGCCCACGCACAGGGTGACCCCGAAGCCCTTGACCGGGCCCGTGGCGAAGAGGAAGAGCAACCCCGCGGCGAGCAGCGTGGTCACGTTCGAGTCGATCACGGCGCTCCACGCCTTGGCGAAGCCGGTGCGGACCGGCTTGGCCAGGTCCTTGGAGCGGACGCCCAGGTACTCCTCCCTGGCCCGTTCGAAGACCAGGACGTTCGCGTCCACCGCCATGCCGATCGCCAGGACGAACCCGGCGAGCCCCGGCAGGGTGAGCGTCGCTCCGAGCGCCACCAGAGCGGCGTACGAGATCAGGCCGTACAGCACGAGGGCCACCGCGGCGAGCGCGCCGAGGAGCCGGTAGACGAAGGTCATGAACAGGGCGGTCAGGGTGATGCCGATGAGCGCGGCCCACGTGCTCGCCGCGATGGCTTCGGCGCCGAGCGTCGGGCCCACCGTGCGCTGCTCGACGACGTCGAGGGGCACCGGTAGTGCGCCGCCCTTCACCAGCGCCGCCAACTCGTGCGCTTCGGAACGTTCGAAGTCGCCGCTGATCCGGGTGGAGCCGCCGGTGATGCCGGTTCCGCAGGCCACGTCCGCGGTGACGCCGGGCGCCGAGAGGATCTTGTTGTCGAGGGTGATGACGACGCGCCGTTCCGGGGCTCCTTGGGGCGCGCAGGCCGCGTCCGCGGTGAGCTTCGCCCAGATGTCGTCCGCGCCCGCGCGGAAGTCGAGGGAGACCATCCAGCCGTTGAGGGCCTGCTGGTCCAGGACCGCCTCGGCGTCCTTGATCCCCTCGCCGGTGAGGGCGGTCGGACCCAGTCGCAGGTGGGCGCCCGGCCGGTCCGGGTCGGGCAGGGTGCGCGATCCGTCCGGGCGGGGCTCCGCGGAGCCGGGGTCGGACGTCGTCCCCGTCACCGGGTGGACCGTGAGCTGCGCGGTCCGGCCGATGACCTCGGCCGCCTGGCGCGGATCCTGTACCCCGGGCAGTTCGACGATGATCCGCTTCTCGCCGGAGCGGGCGATACCGGGTTCGGAGACGCCGAGGGCGTCGACGCGCTGGCGCAGGACCTCCAGCGCGCGATCGGTGGACGCGGCGTCGGCCTTGACGGTGGCGGAGTCCCGGGCCTCCAGGACGATCTGGGTGCCGCCGCGCAGATCGAGGCCGAGCCGGACGGACTGGGTGAGCGCGACGTAGAGGGACAGACCGACCGCCACCAGCGCGACGATCGCCCGCCACCAGGGCGGTCGGGGCGAGGGCGCGCGGAACGAGGGTGCGCGGGATGAGGGCGGGTGGGACGCGGGCGGACGGGACAAGGGTGCGCGAGGCATGGGCACTCCACGATGAGGGCAGGTCGGAGGGACGCCTGACCGCACCGGGGCGCGGCGCGCCGGGGCGGAGGGGTCAGGCGTCGATGAAGGTCTGCGTGCTCATCGGGCGGGCGGCCCGCGCGGGGCGGCCGGCCCGGTAGGGCGCCGCGGCGGCGCGAGTGCGGTGGGCGGGTCCGTCGCGGGCCCGCCGAAGACGCCGTGAGGGACCGTGTCCACGGCCGTACCGGCGGATCCCGCGGGTTGCGGGCCCGGCAGGTGCGCGTCGTGCCGGTGCGCGACCGCGAGCCGCAACGCCGGTACGTCATCCGGACCGGCACCCTGCCCGGCGTGTCCTGCCACCGTGTGGAGGGACAGCGGTCTGTCGGAGGGGAGGAGGATGCCCTGCGGCCCGGTCATCGGGACGAACAGGGCGAGGACCGCGACGACGAGGGTCAGCGCGGACACGGCCAGGCGCGCGGAACGGCTCTGCTGCGGCACGCTTCCCCCCGTCCCCACGGCGCTCGTCGGGTGCGCACGGCGTGGCCCCGCCTGGATCAACGTACGGGCGCCCCCGAACCGTTCCACGAATCCCGGCCACGCATCCCGTCCACGCATCCCGATCCACGGGGACGCGGACGGCGACGCGACCACGGACGCGCGGCCCGGACCCCGCCCCCCCTCCGCGCTCAGGTACCGGGAAGGATGCGCCGCGTCTCGTAGGCCCACATCGCGATCTCGACCCGGTTGCGGGCACCGAGCTTCGCCATCAGGCTCGCCAGGTGCGTCTTCACCGTGCTGAGGCTGATGTGCAGCGCGTCGGCGATCTCGGTGTTGGTCAGCCCGCGGGCGACGGCCAGGAGCACCTGCTCCTCGCGCGCGGTGACGGGGGAGACGGGCCGGCTCACGGGCCGCCCGGCGGGCAGGTCCGCGAAGGTCCGGAGCAGACGGACGGTGACACTGGGGGCGATCAGCGCCTCCCCGTCGGACGCCGACCGCACGGCCTGCGCCAGAAGGTCCGGGCCCGTGTCCTTGAGGAGGAACCCGCGGGCCCCCGCCCGCAGAGCGCCGTAGACGTACTCGTCGAGGTCGAACGTGGTGATGACCACCACGGCCGGCGGGTCGGCGACACCGGGGCCGGCGACCAACCGGGTGGCCTCCAGCCCGTCGATCACGGGCATCCGGATGTCGAACAGGCACACGTCGGGACGCAGTTCACGGGCCAGGCGCACCGACTCCCGCCCGTCGGCGGCCTCCCCGACCACCTCGATGTCGGGCTGGGCGTCGAGCATGATGCGCAGCCCGGTGCGGATGATGGCCTGGTCGTCAGCGACGAGGACGCGGATGGTCACCGCTCTCGCTCCTTCCTCTCGGGAGCTCGGCTTCGACGCGCCAGCCCTGGTCGGTACCCGGGCCCGCCCGCAGGGTGCCGCCGAGCAGGGTCGCGCGCTCGCGCAGTCCGGTCAGACCGTACCCGTCGCGGCCGCGGCCGGTGGGCCGGCCGTCGTCGCGCACGCTCACCCGTACCGCGTGCCGTTCGGCGGAGACCCGGACGACGACCTCGGTCGCGTCGACCGCGTGGCGCATCGCGTTGGTCACCGACTCCTGCACGATGCGGAAGACGGCCGCGTCCACGGCCGGGGGCAGCGCGTCCAGCTCGCCTTCGAGCCCCAGGTCCACCCTGAGACGACTTCCCGGGGCCCGTACCAGCCGCTCCAGGTCCCCGACCCCGGCGGGCGGTGCCAGCTCGGCGCCGACACCCCGGTCCCGCAGCGCGGCGACCATCGCGCGCATCTCCTCCAGCGTGCGGGCCCCCTCCTCCTCCACGCCCTCCAGCGCCGTGACGGCGGCGGACGGCTCCGTGGTCGCGAGGACCCGGCCCGCCTGGGCGATGATCACCATGGCCGACACGTGGTGGGCGACCGTGTCGTGCAGTTCCCGGGCGAGTTGCTCCCGCTCGCGGGAGCGCACCTGGTCCAACAGCCGCTCCCGAGCCGTCCCCCGGAACCGCACGGCGGCCCCGATCACGCCGGGCACCAGCAGGAAGACGAAGGCCGCGACCTTCTCGACGACCGGGGTGTCGTCCATGGCCGTCGACAGCGTGCAGGCCGCGACGATCCAGGCGCCGCCGAGAACGACCTCCCGTCCCGACCCCCACCGGGGGAGCGCGTACACCAGCGCCAGCACGATCACGCCGGCGATCAGCCCGACCGACTCGCCCGGAGCGGCGACGAGCGTGGCCACCTGAAGCAGGATCACCGAGCCGAACGCCAGCTCGACCATCGCCAGCGGACGGGTCCTCCGCCACAGCGGCAGCACGCACAGCCAGACGCCGAACACCACGGCCACCGGCCGCCACACGACGTGCTCCCGCAGGGCGGCCTCCGCCACCACACCGCCCAGACCCACGGCGAGCAGCGCCCAGTCCCGCCACACCCGGGCCGGCGGATCGGGCGGTCGGGGTTCGGTCCACAGGGTTTGCAGGTCGTCTCTCAGCACGTTCTCAGCGTAGGCGCGGCCCGCTGCCGCGCATCGGCCGAAAGTACGGGGCGTCGCTCCACCCCGGGGCCGACGGATCCGCGGCCCGTGAGCCGATGTCGCGGAGCGCCGTGACGAGGAGTCTCGGCACCGGAGGCCGCACACGGACGGCCGACGAGGTGGTTGGAGGCCCCCGATGCTCTCGAAAGCCCTGTTGCGCCTGGGCACAGGCGCCGCCCGCCATCCCCGGCGGGTGATCGCCACATGGCTGCTCGCCGCCGTGCTCGCCGTCCTCGCAGCGGTCGCCTTCGGTGGGCGGACCGCCGATTCGATGACCGCGCCGGGACTGGACTCCCAACGGGCCGCCGAACTGATCGCACGGGCCGGCACGGGCCAGGAGGGGATGACCGCCCAAGTGGTCGTCACCCCCCTCGACGGCGGAGCGACGTTCTTCGACGACAGCGGCGCACGCACCGCCCTCGCGCGCGTGCAGACCGAGGTACGACGCCTGCCGCACGTGCTCGGCACGACCGACCCGGCGGGCGCGCTCGACGCACGCGCGGACACCGCCGTCCGCGGCGGCCTCGTGTCCGCCGACGGACGGATCGCCGTCGTGCGCGTGCAGTATCCCGACCAGAGCCGACTCTCGGCCGCGGACCTCGACGCCCTCGTCGGTCTCGGCGACCGGCTGCGCGCCGAACTGCCCCTGCGCGTCGAAATGGGCGGAAACCTCTTCTACGCCTTCTCCGACGCCGACGGGGGCACGAGCGAGCTCATCGGCATCCTGGCCGCGGCCGCGATCCTCTTCCTGGCCTTCGGGTCGCTCGTCGCCGCCGCGCTGCCCATCGGCATGGCCGTCTTCGGACTCACCATCGGAGTCGCCACGATGACGGTCCTGGCGGGGACGACGGACGTCCCGACCTTCGCCCCCGTCCTCGGCAGCATGGTCGGACTCGGAGTGGGCATCGACTACGCCCTGTTCGTCCTCGCCCGGCACCGGGAGTACCTCGCACACGGTCTCGACCCCCACGGGGCGGCGGGCCGGGCGGTGGCCACGGCCGGCAGACCCGTGGTCTTCGCCGGTGGCGTGGTCGTCGTCTCCATCCTCGGCCTGGCCGTCGCGAACGTGCCGTTCATGACGGTGGGCGGCCTCGCCGTCTCCCTCGTCGTCCTCATCATGGTGGGCGCGTCGGTGACCCTGCTCCCGGCCTTCCTCGGCGCGGCCGGCCCCCGCCTGGGCCGCCCCGGGCGGATCGCCCGGATGCTGCGGGACGCGCGCCCCGGCCGTCCCGCACCCCGACGGGACACCACGGCGACCCCCACACCCGCTTCCGCCACCGGGTGGCGGCGCTGGATCGGCCACGTCTGCCTGCACCCGGTGCCGTACGCCATCGGAGCGGCCGGACTGCTCCTGACCGCCGCCCTCCCCGTCCTCGGTCTGCGCGTCGGCCTGCCCGACGACGGCTCACTGCCCCACAGCCGCACCGAACGCCGCGCCTACGACCTCGTCGCCGAGGGGTTCGGCCCCGGCACCAACGGCCCCCTCGTCATCGCCGCGGACCCCGCGGGCGACCGGGGGCTGCCGGACCGACTCGCCTCGACGGTCCGGGCGGACCCGGGCATCGCCTCCGTCGCCCCGCCCCACATCGACCCCACCACCGGCATCGCGACCCTCGTCGTCTTCCCCACCACCAGCCCCCAGGACGAGGCCACCACCGACACCATCACCCGACTGCGCACCGAGGTGCTGCCCGCGGCCGTCGGTCCCGGCCCGGGCGAGGCCCACGTCGGCGGAGCCACCGCGAGCCTGTCCGACGTGGGCCACCGCACCAGCGAACGCCTCCCGATGCTCGTCGCCGCCGTACTGGCGATGTCGTTCCTGTTGCTCGTCCTGGTCTTCCGCTCGGTACTCGTCCCGCTGAAGGCGGTGCTGCTGAACCTGCTGAGCATCGGCGCGGCCTACGGCATCATGGTCGCCGTCTTCCAATGGGGCTGGGGCGGCGCGCTCATCGGGCTGGAAACGACGGTACCCATCGTGTCGTTCATCCCGATGTTCCTCTTCGCCATCCTGTTCGGGCTGTCCATGGACTACGAGGTGTTCCTCCTGGCCCGGGTGCGCGAGGAATACCTGCGCACCGGCGACAACGGCACGGCGATCGTGGAAGGCGTCTCCGGTACCGCCCGGATCATCACCTCGGCCGCCCTCATCATGGTGGCGGTCTTCCTGTCCTTCGCCATCGCCGACGACCCCTCCACCAAGATGTTCGGCCTCGGCCTCGCCACCGCCGTCTTCATCGACGCCACCGTCGTCCGCATGGTCCTCGTCCCGGCGACCATGACCCTCCTCGGCCGAACCAACTGGTGGCTCCCCCGACGGCTCCATCGACTCCTTCCCCCCACCGTCCCCGCCACGAACACCCCGTCCGACACCGAAGCGCAGGCGACCGAGCCGACCGAGCCCCCGCGCCCCCGGACGGGCGCCCACCCGTCGAGCCCTTAGCCCACGGTGGGCGGTCGCCCCTCCGGGCCGCCGCCAGGTGGGTCAGGGCCGGCGCGCGTGGTCGCCCCGGGCCCGTCGGGCGACCGAGCGGGCGGCCTGCCGGATCGCGGCGACGGTCGGTTCCGCGCGGCGCTTCGCCAGCCAGGCGAGCGCGCACGTCGACGGCGACAGGTCGAGGACGTCCAGGTAGCGGATGCCGGGCCGGGGGAAGAACGTCCTCGCGGCTTCGGGGAGGAAGCACACCGCCTCGCCCTGGCCGACCGTGTGCAGCAGGGACTCCATGTCGGTCACGACGGGCCCGTACCGCACGCGTGTGCCGTCGGGACGCGGATCGACCGCCCAGAAGTTCCACCACGTCCGGGGTACCTGCGCGGGTACGTCGACCACCGGCCGGTCCTCCAGCTGGGCCAGCGTGAGGTGCGGGAGGTCCGCCAGCGGGTCGTCGGCGGCCAGGCACACCACCCGCGGCTCGGTCGCCAGCTGCTCCAGCTCGATGCCCTCCGGGACGGGGGGCCGCAGGAAGACGGCGTCGATGTCCTGCCGGACGAGGCCGGCCATGTGGTCGACGATGTTCAGACCGACCAGCTGCACCGTCATCTGCGGCTGCAGGTCGTGCAGTTCCCGCAACACCGCGCGCGTGTGCGGCATGGCGGCCTCCGCGCCGACCGTGCCCACCACGAGCCGGCCGTCGCTCTGACGACACTGCGCCGCAGCCGTGCGGCGCAGCTGCTCCGTGGCCTCGATCACCAGGCGCGCGTCGGGCAGCAGCGCCCGCCCCGCCGACGTGAGGTCGACGATCCGGCTGGTACGGGCGAACAGCGGCGTCCTCAGCCGCTTCTCCATGTCGCGGATCTGCTGGCTGAGGGCCGACTGGCTGATGAACAGCCGCTCGGCGGCCCGTCCGAAGTGCAGTTCTTCGGCGAGGGTCAGGAACAGGCGGAGCTGGTGGACGCTCGGTTCTCCCGGCGCCCCAGCACCAGGACCACGGGTGTCAGCGCTTTGACCAGGAGTCATGAGCCGGATGTTATCGATCGACTCGTCTTTCGAATAAGTGGCCTGCTGACAGCCGCAGTTCGAGCCGTGCAAGCTGACCTTGCCTCTGCTCCTGACCTGCCGCCCCGGACGGCGCGCGCATGCCGCGCGCTCGAACGCCGGGGCAGGCACGCACCGCGGGGATCCCGGGAGCGGCGGAGCGGGGCGGGGGCGGGACCACGGGGGAATCGGGGGAACGGGGGTGGCACAGCGGTGTCCACGGCTGCCCGGAGGGCGGCCGGTGGACGTACTCGCCCTGTCACAAGGGCGACTTCTTGGGCTGCTCGGCCCCTCCGCGTCACGCGGGAAGCGCAGCACGCGGTCGACGACGAGCAGGTCCAGCACCGAGACCCCATCGGGGTCCGATACGGGGAATTCAATGAGAACGTGGAACAGACATCTCGCGCTCCTGGTGGCTCTGTTCACCGGGATCGTCACCTTGCTGGCGACGGCGACCACTCCGGCCGGGGCAGCCGCACCGACACCGAACGCACCCAAGGCCGCTGCCGGCCGGGCCGCCGCTCTCGGATTCTGGCTGCCGTGCACGCCGGATGACCTGCGGCAGGCGCTGACCCTCCGGCTGCTCGGACGCACCACCGACACGACCCCGGCCGGAAGGATCAAGAGCACCTACAACGGAACCAACGCGGCCATTCCGATGAAGGCCACGTACGGAGAGAAGATCTCCCTGAGCGTGCAGACCTCGGTCGGAGGATCCGTCGAGGCCGAGAAGGTCGTCAAGGTCGCCCTGGAGGCCGGCTGGTCGCAGACGGTCGTCAAGGAGACGACGGAGGCGGACGAGTACTCACCCATCGTCCCACCGGGCTCGTACATCCACCTCCAACCGTTCGTGACGAACCTGTTCGTCCTCTACGAGGTGGCCGCGAACATCGAGTTGCGGTACTGGATGGGGGTGTTGTGGTGCCGCGGCAACAAGACGCCGTCCTTCCGCACCGCCAAGATCCCGATCGCCGAGACGATGTGCGTGTGGACCGGCCCCGCCGGCACCCACTGCCCGCCTGAAGGGCGAGGCCGCCGAGGCGGCGGTGGAGCACCCCCGCCGGGCGGCACCCCCGCGCCTCCCACCGGCCCGCAACCGGTCACGTCCGTCCACGGCCTGGCCGACGGCACGCTCCTGTCGACCACCGACACCGGTCGCGTCTACAAGATGGTGGGCGGCGCACCCGTGTGGCAGGCCACCTGCGGCGACGGCATCTGCACCACCACGCCCCGCCCCACCACGCAGGCCGTCATCAACGCCGGTCCCGCCACCCCGCGGAACGGGGCCACCGTCATCGACCAGCGCGGCCGGATCCACCTCTTCGTGGGCGGCGCCCCGCTCTGGCAGGAGACCTGCGCCTCCCCCGTCACCTGCGGCACGCCGATCAAGGTGTCGTCGTGGTCCGTCGACGCGCGCGACCACATGAACACCCTGCCGGCGGACGGCCAACTCGTGCAGGCGAAGGCCGGCCCCACCGACCTGCCGGTGTCGGCGACCGTCGGCGGCGCGCTGGTCCCCTTCGGCAGCCCGCAGGAGGTCATCGACTCCGGCCACGGCGCCGACTGGGCCCGCAAGGTCGTGGCGATCTCCCCCGGTAGCTACAACAACCTCGGGGCGATCCCCGCGGACGGCACCCTCGTGCAGGGCGCCGCGAACGGCGTCTCGACGCCCGTCGCCATGATCCTCGGTGGAGCGGCCATCCCGTTCGGCAGCCCCCAGGAGGTCATCGACTCCGGCTACGGCAGCAACTGGCCCTCGAAGGTCCAGGGCATTCCGGCACGGCACTTCCACACCCTCCCGACCATCCCCAAGGACGGCACCCTCATCCAGGGCTCGCTGGGCTCCACCCCCGTGGCCGCCATCATGGGCGGAGGCAGGGTGAACTTCGCCGGCCCCCAGGAGGTGATCGACTCGGGCTTCGGCACGGACTGGGCCTCGAAGGTACGGGGCATTCCGGGCCGGGCCTTCAGCGCCCTTCCGACGCGCATCGTGGACGGTACGCGGCTGGCGAAGAGCGGTGCCACCTCGGAGGCTGCGGTCATCGGTGGTGCCCGGGTGGACTTCCACAATGAGGGGGAGCGCGACACCGCCGGTTACGGCGACAAGCCCCGCCAGGTCATCCCCGCGCGGGTGTGGGACGCCATGCCCACCACGATCACGGACGGTACGCGGCTGGCGAGGAGCGGTGCCACCTCGGAGGCCGCGGTCATCGGTGGTGCCCGGGTGGACTTCCACAACGAATGGGAACGCGACACCGCCGGCTACGGCGACAAGCCCCGCCAGGTCGTTCCCGCCCGGGTGTGGGACGCCATGACCACACAGGTCGCCGACGGCACCCTGCTCGGCCGGAGCGACAGCACGGCCCAGGGCGCCGTCGTCGGTGGAGCGATGGTCCCCTTCCAGAGCATGGAAGAGCTGGAAGGCGCGGGCTACGGGGCCGCGCCCCTGCTGATCGTGCCGCCCCGGGTGTGGGACGCCCTGCCCACGCGCATCGCGGACGGCACACGGCTGGCGAAGAGCGGAGCCACATCGGAAGCGGCCGTCATCGGCGGCGCACGCGTCGACTTCCACACCGGGGCGGAACGCGACGCCGCCGGCTACGGGACCACACCCCGCCAGGTCGTCCCGGCCCGGGTATGGGACGCCCTGCCCACGAGCATCGGGGACGGTACGCGCATCAAGGATGCCGGTTCGAGTGGTCAGGCGGCGATCGTCGGAGGGGCGAAGGTGACGTTCGCCCACATCGAGGAGCTCACTGCGAGCGGGTACGCCGATCGCCCGATGCAGGTCGTCCCGAACCGCGTCTGGACGGCCCTCACCACCAGAATCGCCGACGGCACGCGCATCAAGGATGCCGGTTCGAGTGGTCAGGCGGCGATCGTCGGGGGCGCGAAGGTGACGTTCGCCAACATCGAGGAGCTGAACGCCAGCGGCTACGCCGACCGACCCTTGCAGGTCGTGCCGAACCGTATCTGGACGGCCCTCACCACCAGAATCGCCGACGGCACGCGCATCAAGTCGCCGGACGCATCCACCGTCTGGCTGGTCGAGGAAGGCCGTCGGACGGTGACGGCCGAAACCGCGGGGGCATGGACGATCCCGCAACGCGTGATCGACACCATCCCCCTGGGCTGACACCGGCCCCTGACGCAACACTCTCGTGACGGGCCTGCTGCTCAGACCCGTCGACGAACGCTACGTCTCGCGCTCCGCAGGCCGCCGGCCCGCGGAGCGCGACCGTACGCTCCCGAGTGCGCGAACGCTGTCACTCCCCGCACGGACCCGACAACGAAACCCTCCGGGGTCGCCCGTGCGCCGGTCGGAGGTACCCTCAGCGGGCCCGCCTTCGGAAGGGAGCGCCATCGTGAACACGAGTCTGCGCATCAGCCGCCGCGGCGCGCCCGCCGGCACCTGCGTACTGGCGGTGACGGGCGAGATCGACTTCGACACCGCGCCCGCCCTGGCCCGCTCCCTGGACGCAGCCCTCACAGGACCGCCCGTTCCCGCCACCCTGGTCGTGGACTGCTCCGCCCTGACCTTCTGCGGCTCCGCGGGCCTCAATGTCCTCCTCGTCACCCGCAAACGTGCCGCGCGAACCAATATCACCCTCAGCCTGGCCGCCCCCAACCCCCAGCTCCTCCGCCTGCTCCGGATGACCGGAGCCGACGCCCTCTTCACCCTCACCACAGCCCCCACCACCTACCCCTGACCACCGGTAGGCGGCTACCGGTCCCACCCGAACCTCCACCGATGCGGCCCCCGACTTCCACTCCTCGGCCCGGCCTCACGTCCTGCCGCCCACTCCTCCCATCAGCGCGGCCGACATGCCCGCCGTCACCAGCCACGAACCGGTCCGCCAACTCCGCCGGGACGTGCTCCGCCACGATCTCCAGGGGCAGGTGTGGCTCCAGCGCGCGATCGTCGGCCGTCATGACATCGAGGTCGAACCAGAGATCCTCGCCTTCGGGCCCGGTGCGTATCCCCATGTGCCCGAACCTCGCCTCGGGCAGGACCGCGGCCATCCGCCGGACATCCTCCACGGTCAACAGCTCGGCGGAGACCCAGATGAAATCCTCGGGATATGACAACAGCGCGCACAGTTGCCTGGCCTTGGCGTATGCGGTGGCGGCGTCGCCGGTACGGAAAACGGCATACGCCGTGGAGTTGCCCATGCCGGAACCCTCACACGCCCCCAAGTCCCGACGCCACCACGTTTCAGCCGGTCAGACCAGGGCCGGACCGCGACCGACTGCAATCCGCGCAGAGACAAGCGGTTGGCGGCCAGGTCCGCCCGCCCGGGGACCTGACGCACCGCCCGCACCCGGATCCACTCCTGAACCGACCTCCGCGCCCCTTCATCCGGACGGACCGCAGCGACCCGGGCCGACGGCTCGTCACCGGCTTGGGCCGATCGGGGTGCATGTGACGGGACCAAGGCGGCCGGCGTTGCGTGGGTTCCGCGTGCGACGGTAGACAGTGGGGCCGAACGAGCACCAGGACGACCCCCGCGAAGGCCCTTCGATGACACCTCCCGTACGCGACCTGCCCCGTGCTCTCCTGGCCTGGCTGCGCGAGCGGTCCGTGGCCGGCTTCGGGGACGGGGTGATGGTGTTCAAGACCGTCCTCGCCGCCGGGTTGTCCTGGTGGGTGGCCGCCTCGGTCCTCGATCTCTCCGAGCCCGGCCTGGCCCCCACCGGAGCCGTGCTCGTCGCCCAGGTCACCCCGCACGCCACGGCGCTGAAGTCATTCCAGCGTGCCGCCGGGATCGTGGCGGGTGTCCTCCTGGGAGCGGCGGTCGCGGCCCTCAGCGGCAACGGCCTGGTGACCATCCTCCTGGTCACCCTGCTCGGCATGTTCGCCGGCCGGCTCATGCGCCTGGGCCCGCAGATGCATCAGGTCGCCCTCACCGGAATCCTCGTCGTCTCCAGCAGCGAGCACCTCGGGTACGGCACCGCACGCATCGAGGAGAACGTGCTCGGAGTTCTCGTCGGCACCGCCACCGCGCTCTTGGTCCCCTCACCCGGCTTCACCCGTAAGGCCCGGACCGAGATCGGCCTACTGACCAGGGAGATGGCCGCACTGCTCTCGTCCGTGGCCACGGACCTGCCCGAGGAAGCCTGGCCGGCCTCGGCCGCCGGATGGGTCCGAGAGGCGCGGCGCCTGAGCGTCCGGCTCGACACCGTGAGGTCCGCCGTCCGCCAGGCCCACGAGGCCTCCCGCTGGCGCAGGAAGACCGGAGCCGCCGCCGTCGCCCGACTCGCCGAAGCCGCCACGGCACTCGACCACGTCGGTCACCAGCTCCGCGGCATCACCCGGGGCCTGTACAACCTCACCTACCGCGAGGGACGCCCCCCGGCCCTGCACCGGGAGCAGCCCGACTCCCCGCTCAAGCCACTGGAAGCCCCGCCCCGGCCCGAGGGCCTCGATCGCGTGTTGCACTCCCTCGCCCTCGTCCTGACCGAGATCGCCGACCGTCACCTGAAGGCCGACGGGCCGGCCGGTACAGCCGATCCGCAGACGGCCCCCCAGCAGTTGCGGCAGCTGCTGGGCGAAGCCGAGGCCCGTTTCCTGGCCACGGCCATCGGCCAGTCGTCCGCCTACGGCCGCTGGCAGACCCTGTGCACCGCCGGGATCCTGGAGGACACCCGCAAGATGCTCCACGAGCTCGACCCCGACCTCGGCCCGCACCACGCGGCCTTCACCTGACACGACCCCGCCCACGAGATGGTGGACGGCCACGCCGGCCAGGCTACGAAACGAGCGGAACCCGCCCCCCCGTAGCCCCGAACATCCGGTCGTGCCTGTGCCGGCCCCGCCTCATTGTGCCCAGGTGATGCCGAGGTCGGCGAGGGCGGCCAGACGGCTGGGGGTGAGGGTGTGCCGGCGTTGACGTTGGTTGGCGAGCCAGACCCCGGTCCGATGGGCCACGCTCCCGTCGGGACCCGGAAGGTGCTCGATGTGGGCGCGAGGGATCACCATCGTGCCCTCCCGGGCCAGGTACTGGGTGAGTGCGGCGAGCCCTCGTCGGAACGCGGCGGCTCCGGGCCCGGTCTCCGCCTCGACGCTGGTCCCCGCACCACCCCCGGCACCGTCCGTCCTGACGGATGCCGGGGGCGGTGCGGGGGAGACGCCGAGCGCCCGGAGTCGGGCCCGCTGCTCGTCGTTCAACCTGCGGTAGTCGCGTCGTTGGGTGGCCAGCCACCGGCCGATGTCTTCGGTGTGCCACGTCACCCCCGGCACCACTTCCTCGATCCGGGCACCTGCGGCCAGTGCTTGTGTGAGGTAGGCGTGGTGGCGTTGCCAATCGACGGTCCACCCGAGCGCTCCCGGGTTCCAGTCGGGGTCGATTGCGGCCAGCGCGTGCGCCCGGCGTTCGGCCCGCGCCGCGTCCTTCCCGAGTCCGCCTGCCCTGCGGACGTTGGTCAGCCACTGCCCGACGGCCCGGTCGAGTGCGACGGCGTGCCGTGGTGCCGCGAGCGTGCCGTGGACGGCGTGGAAGGCTCGTGCGGCAGCGAGGTTCGCCTCGAAGCCCGCGTCCGTGACGTCCCAGACGACCCCGAGCCCTTCGAGTTCGGAGACGCGTGTTTCGTGCATCGCCCCGGCCCGGTAGTTCCTTCGCTGGTCGGACAGCCACCTGCCCAGTGGGTACTGGCCTTCGAGGTGTTCGTAGGGGACGTCGAGGTGTTCCTCCCGTTCCCGGTACCGCATCGCGGCATCCAGACCGCGCCGCCAGGCGGTGTGTTCGGTGTCGAGTACTTGGTAAGTGATCCATTTCGCGATCAGGGCCGGGTCGCGTGGGGCGGCGAACCGGAGCAGCAGCCGCGGCTCCGCCCCGCCTTCCCCCTCCCCGTCGGGCGGGAGTTCACCGATCGACCGCGACGGTGTGACGACGTTCCTCTGGGCTTCTTGGGGAACGGCGAGCATTTCGACGGCTCGTTCATCGTGTGCCCGGAGCCCGGCCAGAACCCGGATGAGAGGACCGTAGGAATTCGAGGTGAGGATTTCCTCCGGCTGCTCGTCGGGCCCGAGGAACACGGGCACGACCAGGGTGGCGAGCTTCCCCTCGCCGGGGGTCTGTCGGAGGGCCCGGCCGACGGCCTGGACGATGTCGACTGCGGAGCCCTTGGGGTCGATGAGGGCCACGGAGTCCACCGCGCGGATGTCGACGCCTTCGCCGAGCACCCGGCAGTTCGCGAGCACGGCCCGGCCCCCGCGCCGGCGCCCGAAGGCATCGATGACGGCAGCCCGGTGCGCTCCGTCGTGCTGTCCGGACAACCACCCGGTCCACACCCGTTCGGGAGCTGGGTGCCGGTCCGGGTCGACGGCGTGGAGTCGGGCGGCGACGCGTGGGAGTCCGGTGGCGAAGGCTTCGGCTTCGATGGTGCGGTGGTGGAACGTGATCGTGGTGCGGAGGGCGTGTTCGGCCATGGTTTCCAGGAGCGCCGTCTGTACGGCGGCCAGCCGCTGCCCCCGGAGCTCCTCGTCACTCCGTCCGGCTCCGTAGAGCCGATCCGGTGTGACAACGGGGTCGGTGAGTTCGGCGACGACGACTTGGTACCGGGCCAGCAGCCCCCGTGCGATGGCGTCCGAAAGAGGGAGCTCGTACACGACGGGCCCGAACACGGCCGGGTCGTCCATCGAACAAGCAAGCTCCTTCGTCAACCGGTCCCGCACCGGCCCCGGCGGTGTGTACGCGCGCCCTTCGGCCGCGGCCTTGGCCCTCTCCTCTCCCTGCTCGATCCGCCGTGCCGCCTCGGTGATCCGCTGCTGAGCGGGGGTCTGTGGGGGTCGGTCGGCCCATACCCGCGGTGTCGCGGTCAGGTACAGCCGCCGCAGCGCCGGGATGACGTCCTGGCGGTGAACATCGGCCCAGGCCTTCCCCACCGCCCCGGACGTGCGATGTGCCTCGTCGACGACGACCAGGTCGAAGGGGTCGAGTTTCTGCCCGTAGACGCCTTGATGCGCCTCGGCGACGACCGGCAATGAGGCATACGTCCCGTACACGGTGACGGGACCGCGGCCGTGCCAGAGGGCGAGCTGTGGGGGAGAGGTGGTCGAGCGCACTCCGAAGGTCGACAACTGAGGGTCATCGGAGAGGGAGCACACAGCGACCGCGGGCCCGTGATGCCCTGCGGCTCGCCACGCTCCGATGGTCTGGGCGAGCAGGTCGAGGGTCGGGAGGAGAATCAGGATCCGGCCCCCGCGGGCCACCCGTAGAGCGGCGGCGGCGGCCATCACGGTCTTCCCGGTCCCGCACGCGGCCACCACCGTGGCCCGCAGTCCACCCTCCGGGACCCCGCTCGCGGGGACCTCCAGGCCGCGCACGATGGCCTCGACAGCCTCTTCCTGATGCGCCCGGAGTACGGTGTCGCCCGGCTTGTGCATTCGATACCCCATGGAATCAGAAAAGCCTGGTCCTCAGAGTTCCAGGGTGTCACAGTTCTCGTGATATTACGCACTGCATCACCATGACAATCGCGACACGACCCGGATGCTGCCCGCGGCGTTCGGACGAGTGTTCCGGATGGCCTTTAGGCCCGCACGCGAGGGAGGATCGCCGGGACCGTCATCCTGACGGCGATTGAGACGATGTGGGAGTACCCGGCGATGGCTCAGGGCAGTGTGAAGTGGTTCAACGGCGAGAAGGGGTTCGGGTTCATCGAGCAGGACGGTGGCGGTCCGGACCTGTTCGTGCACTTCTCCGAGGTCCAAGGCAGCGGCTACCGCTCTCTCGATGAAGGCCAGCGGGTCGAGTTCGAGGTCGGCCAGGGACAGAAGGGCCCGCAGGCACAGCAGGTCCGAGCGATCTAGCCACCGCTGCCGGGTTGGGGCCCGCCGAGCGGGCCCCCCCCCCCCCGGGGGGCGGGGGCACCCGCCCCCACACACGGGGGGAAAGAACAACACCCCACCAAAACAAAACACCAACACCCCCCGAGGGACCCCA
>NZ_JBEOSD010000167.1:0-17367 GCF_040302735.1 Streptomyces sp. NPDC097619
AGTCCAAGGACAAGTTCAAGAACAAGGTCAAGTTCGCCTGGTGGTCCGCCGAGGAGTTCGGCCTGCTCGGCTCCGAGGCCTACGTGGCCTCCCGGGGCGCCCCTCCGTGCTTCCCGGGCGCGGCCCGGGGGCGGGGTCACTCGTGGCGCAGGCCCAGGACCTCGGGGGCGGCGAAGGTCTCCCCCACCGGACGGTCGGCGTAGTGCGGGGTGAGGAGGCCGTCCAGCTCCTCGAAGGAGAAGGACTCCTTGGCGGTGTCGAACTTGGCCGCCACCCGCGGGCGTTCCATGATCACCACGATGCCGCCGTGCACCACGAACAGCTGTCCGTTGGCGCGGGCCGCGGCGGGCGAGGCCAGGTAGCCGACCAGTGGGGCCACGTGTTCGGGGGCGAGGGCGTCGAGGGCGCCGTCCTCCGGGACCTGGAAGCCCGCGAAGACGTCCTCGGTCATCCGGGTGCGGGCCCGCGGGCAGATGGCGTTGGCCGTGACCCCGTACTTGGCCAGGGCCAGGGCGGTGGAGGTGGTGAGGCCCACGATCCCGCCCTTGGCCGCGGCGTAGTTGGGCTGGCCCGCGGAGCCGCCGAGGAAGGCTTCGGAGGAGGTGTTGACGATCCGGCCGTAGACCGGGCCGCCGGCCGCCTTGGACCGCTCCCGCCAGTGCGCCGCCGCGAAGCGGGTGGTGTTGAAGTGGCCTTTGAGGTGGACGCGGATCACCGAGTCCCACTCCTCCTCCGACATGGAGAAGACCATCCGGTCCCGGAGGATGCCGGCGTTGTTGACGAGCACGTCGAGCTTGCCGTAGGTGTCCACGGCCAGCCGCACCAGCTCCTCCGCCTGCGCGAAGTCGGCGACGTCGCCCGCGTGCGCCACCGCCTCGCCGCCCGCCGCCCGGATCTCGGCGGCCACTTCCTCGGCGGGTCCGGCGGAGGCGGCCCCGGAACCGTCGCGGCCGGGCCGGCCGAAGTCGTTGACGACCACGCTCGCGCCGAGCCGGGCGAGTTCGAGGGCCTCGGCGCGGCCGAGCCCGCGGCCCGCGCCCGTCACGACGGCGGTCAGTCCCTGGAGTGGCAGTGCCATCTGGCTGGGTTCCTCTCGGATCGGAGGTGCCGGGCGTCGGGCCCGGGCGGGTCAGAGCTCGATGCAGGTGCGCAGGGCGGTGCCGGTGCGCATCTGGTCGAGGGCGTCGTTGATCTCGGTCAGCCGGACCCGGTGGGTGATCAGGCCGGCCAGGTCCACGCGTCCGGCCCGCCAGAGGGCGATGGTGCGCTCGTAGGAGCGGAGCACGTCCCCGCCGCCGTACATGGAGGGCAGGATCCGCTTCTCGTCGAAGAAGAGGCTGAACATGTCGATCTGGAAGTTGTCGTCGAGGGCGCCGGCGCCGACCACGCAGACGGTGCCGCCGCGCCGGGTCATGTCGTAGGCGGTGCGGGCGGTGGCGGACTTGCCGACCACCTCGAAGACGTAGTCGAAGCCCTCGTTGCCGGTGATCCGGGCCTTGGCGTCGGCGAACTCCTCCGGGGAGACGGCCTCGGTGGCGCCGAAGCGGAGGGCGGCCTCGCGACGGGAGGCCACCGGGTCCACGGCGATCACCTGGGCGGCGCCCTGCACCTTGGCCCCCTGTACGGCGGAGATGCCGACCCCGCCGCAGCCGATCACGGCCACCGAGGAACCGGCGGCGACCTGCGCGGTGTTGATCGCGGCACCCAGGCCGGTGGTGACCCCGCAGCCGATGAGCGCGGCGATCTCGAAGGGCACGTCGTCGGGGATGGGCACGGCGCAGCCCGCCGAGACCACGACCTCCTCGGCGAAGGTGCCGGTGCCCGCGAAGCCGAAGACGTCGCCGCCGGGCCGCTTGAAGTTGGGGACGCCCGCGTTGACGAGGCTGTCGAGGCAGAGGTGGCCCTGGCCGCGCTTGCAGGACGGGCAGTGGCCGCAGGGCGGCAGCCAGCAGACCAGCACCCGGTCGCCGGGCTTGACGTGGGTGACCCCGTCGCCCACGTCGAGGACCTCGCCGGCGCCCTCGTGGCCGGGGACGAAGGGGGCGGGCTGCGGGAGGATCCCGTTCATGGCGGAGAGGTCCGAGTGGCACAGTCCGGTGGCGCGGATCCGGATCCGTACCTTGCCGGGGCCGAAGCCCACGGCCTCGATGTCCTCGACGATCTCCAGCTTGTCCTGGCCTATCTCGGTGAGCAGTGCTGCGCGCACGGTGCGGCTCCTCGGGGTCGTGGATCAGGCGTGTTCGACGAGGGTGTCGGCGAGGACCGGCGCGTCGTCCCGTTCGACGGCGGTCACCTCCACCCGGACGCGGCCGGGGTCCTGCCACATCCGGATGCGCAGGGTCTCGCCCGGGAAGACGATCCCGGCGAAGCGGGTGCCGTAGGCGCGGACCCGGGAGACGTCGCCGTCGAGGACGGTGTCCACCACGGCCTTCAGGGTCATGCCGTACGAGCACAGGCCGTGCAGGATCGGCCGGTCGAAGCCGCCGAGCTTGGCGAACTCGGGGTCGGCGTGCAGCGGGTTCCAGTCGCCGGAGAGCCGGTAGAGGAGGGCCTGGTCCTCGCGGATGCGGCGCTCGACGACGCGGTCGGGCTCCCGGTCGGGGGCCTCGTCGCGGGCGGAGGGGCCGCGTTCGCCGCCGAAGCCGCCCTCGCCGCGGACGAAGATCTGCGCGTCGCTGGTCCACAGCGGCCCGTCGGCGTCGGCGACCTCGGAGCGCAGCACGATCACGGCGGCCTTGCCCTTGTCCCAGACGGCGGCGACCTTCGACCGGCTGGTGGCGCCGCCCTTGACGGGGATCGGACGGTGCAGCTCGATCCGGTGGCCGCCGTGCAGGACGTGCGCGAGGTTGACGTCGATGCCGGGGGCGCCGAGGCCGCCGAGCATGGCCATGCCCGCGCCGGCCACGGTGGCGAAGCTGGGCAGGACGTGCAGCCGGGACTCCAGGGTGTAGCGCAGCTCGTCGGGGTCGGTGGCGGGGGTGCCCGCGCCGAGGCCCAGGTGGTAGAGCTGGATGTCCTTGTGGTCCCAGCCGATGTCGCTCTGACGGGGTTCGGCGGCGAGGGCCCTGGCGGCGTCGATCGGCATGGGGATGCTGCTCCTTGGTCGCGAGAGCTGGAAGACCCCGGTGCGGCCGTCCGCACCGTCGGCCGCACCGAGGTCGTCTGGGGACCGGCCCGCGCGGTCGGTCCGCGGGTGCCGGACGAGCTTCTAGAACGCGTTCTAGGACCGGTCGAGCCCTATGTATAACGCACCCCCGGGGAGTTGGGAAGACTCCTGACGACTTGTCAGTATGGGCTTCGGACAAGCGTGTTGACCGGCCCAGCGGCAGGTCCGGACCTACCCTGTCAGGGTGGACGAGATGCCCCGTGACCACCGCCCCGCCCGCTCCCTGCGGGTGCTCCTGAACAGCGCGGACGCGGCCGCGCTGGCCGTACAGCTGACCCTGCGACCGGACATCGAAGTGGTGGCCCGGGTCGCCCCGGGGGAGGATCCGCGGCCCGCCGCGCAGGCCGGTCGGCCCGAGGTGGCCCTCGTGGAGGACCTGGCGGCCGTGGCCGCACTGGCCGCGGAGCTGCCCGACTGCCGGACGGTGCTGCTGGCCGGTTCCGCCCGGCCGGGACTGGCCGCGGCGGCCCTGGCGGCCGGGGCCGCCGGCCTGCTGCTGCGGGACGGGCCCGTGGAGGAGCTGGCGGCGGCACTGCGCCGGGTGTCGATGGGCGAGACGGTCGTCGACCCGGCCCTGGACCCCCCGGAGGCCGCCCCCGCGCCGTGAGCGCGGCCCCCGGCCCCCGGGTCACGGGTCCCACGGCTCCGGGGGCCGGGCCCGGTCGGGTCAGTCTCGGCGCAGCAGGGTGACCACGGCCGCGCCGCCGAGGCCGATGTTGTGGGCCAGGCCGGTGCGGGCGCCCGGGACCTGGCGGGCGCCCGCCTCGCCGCGCAGCTGCCAGACCAGTTCGGCGGCCTGGGCGAGGCCGGTGGCGCCGAGGGGGTGCCCCTTGGAGATCAGGCCGCCGGAGGGGTTGACCACCCAGCGGCCGCCGTGGGTGGTGGCCCCGCTCTCCACGAGCTTGCCGGAGGCCCCCTCGGCGCACATCCCGAGGGCTTCGTAGGTCAGGAGCTCGTTGATCGAGAAGCAGTCGTGGAGCTCGATCACGTCCACGTCCTCGATGCCGAGTCCGGAGCTCTCGTAGACCTGCCGGGCGGCGGCGGCGCTCATCGGGCGGCCGACGGCGTCGATGCAGGAGCCCGAGGCGAACGACTCCTCGGTGTCGGTGGTCATGGACTGGGCGACGATCTCCACGGCCCGGTCCCGGAGCCCGTGTTCGG
The DNA here is from genome assembly GCF_040302735.1 of Streptomyces sp. NPDC097619. Lineage (NCBI taxonomy): Bacteria > Bacillati > Actinomycetota > Actinomycetes > Kitasatosporales > Streptomycetaceae > Streptomyces > Streptomyces sp. NPDC097619. Next base: position 4,328 of record NZ_JBEOSD010000167.1, read on the forward strand.
CCACGAACCGCTCGGAGACCACCAGGGCGGCCGCCGCGCCGTCGGAGGTGGGCGAGCACTGGAGCCGGGTCAGGGGCCGGTGGATCTCCTTGGCGGCCAGCACGTCCTCCAGCGCGTACACGTCGCGGAACTGGGCGTTGGGGTTGTCCGCGGAGTGCCGGTGGTTCTTCTCGGCGACCGCGGCGAGTTGGGCGGCGGTGGTGCCGTACCGGTCCATGTGCTCGCGGGCGGCGTTGCCGAAGATCTGGGCGGTGGGCGGGGACATCTCGAAGCCGTGGCCGGCGGCCATGATCCCGTAGTGCCGGGCCACGGGGGAGGTCTTGAAGTCCCCGCCGTCGGCGCCACCGCCGAGGGAGCCGCGCTTCATCTTCTCGAAGCCGAGGGCGAGCACGCAGTCGTTGAGCCCGCCCGCGACGAACTGCCGGGCCATCATGAGGGCGGTGGAGCCGGTGGCGCAGTTGTTGTTGACGTTGTAGACGGGCACGCCGGTCAGGCCCAGTTCGTAGGCGGCGCGCTGGCCGGCCGTGGAGGGCTGGAAGCAGTAGCCGACGGTGACCTGTTCCACGGCGTCGAAGGCGGTGCGGGCGTCGTCGAGGGCCGCCCGCCCCGCCTCGCGGACCATGTCCCAGTACTGCCAGTCACGGGATTCGGGCTTCTCGAAGCGGGTCATGCCCACGCCGACGAGGTACGTCTTCACGGGTGCTCTCCTTCAGTCACGCGGCAGGCCGAGCAGCCGCTCGGCGACGACGTTGAGCTGGACCTGGGTGGTGCCCCCGGCGATGGTCAGGCAGCGGGACATGAGCATGCCGTGGACGGCCCGCTCCCCCGCCCCCTCGCGGACGGCGCCCGCCGGGCCGAGGAGTTCGAGGGCGAGTTCGGCGGTCCGCTGCTGGTGCGGGGTCTGGAGGAGCTTGCGGACGGAGGCCCCGGCGCCGGGTTCCTCCCCGGCGACCTGCCGGAGGGTGGTGCGCAGCCCGATGCAGGCGAGGGCGTGGGCCTCGGCGGCGAGGACGCCGATCCGGGCCCGCAGGGCTCCGTCGAGCCCGGCGGAGCGGGCGATGAGGGCTTCCAGGCCGGTGTCGAAGGTCATCTGGTCGGCCATGTGAACCCGTTCGCTGCCCAGGGTGTGGCGGGCCACCCGCCAGCCGCCGCCGACCTCGCCGACGACGGCGTCGGCGGGGAGCAGGACGTCGTCGAGGAAGACCTCGTTGAAGAGAGAGTCCCCGGTGATCTCCTTGAGGGGGCGGATGCCGATGCCGGGGGTGTTCCGCATGTCGACGAGGAAGTACGTGAGGCCCCGGTGCTTGGGGGCGTCCGGGTCGGTGCGGGCGAGCAGGATGCCGTGGTCGGCGGTGCGGGCCGAACTGGTCCACACCTTCTGGCCGTTGACCCGCCAGCGGCCGTCCGGAAGGCGTTCGGCGCGGGTGCGCAGGGCGGCCAGGTCGGAGCCGGCCTCGGGCTCGGAGAAGAGCTGGCACCACAGCAGGTCGCCGCGGAGGGTGGGGCCGAGGAACCGCTCCTGCTGGGCGGGGCTGCCGTGGGCGAGCAGGGAGGGCACCACCCAGGTGGCGATGCCCAGATCGGCGACCTTCACTCCGGCGGCGGCCAGTTCCTGCTGCACGACGAGCTGTTCGATCGGTCCGGCGCCGATGCCGTACGGGGGCGGCAGGTGGGGGGCGGCGTAGCCGGAGGGGGTCAGCGCGCGGCGGGCCTCGGCCGGGTCGAGGCCGACGGCGACGGAGACGGCGCGGCGGGCCCGGTCCCGGTGCTCCTCGGCGGTGGCGGGCAGCTCCAGGCGCAGATCGCGGCGAGCGCCGGCGGCGGCCAGGGCGACGGCCCGGACGCGGTGGCCGTCGCCGGTCCCGAGGAGCTGACGGGCCACGAGGGCGCGGCGGAGCAGCAGGTGGGCGTCGTGCTCCCAGGTGAAGCCGATGCCGCCGAGGATCTGGATGCAGTCCTTCGCGCAGGAGTACGCGGCGTCCAGGGCGGTGCCCGCGGCGAGCGCGGTGCCGAGGGCGCGGGCCCCGGCGGGCAGCTCCGGGTCCCCGGCGGCGAGGGCGGCGTCCCAGGCGAGGGCGCGGCTCTGTTCCAGCCGGACGAGCATGTCCGCGCAGAGGTGCTTGACGGCCTGGAAGCGGCCGATGGGACGGCCGAACTGTTCGCGGACCTTGGCGTACTCGGCGGCCGTGCGCACCGCGCGGGCGGCGGTGCCGCAGGCGTCGGCGGCGAACAGGGCGGCCGCGAGGTCCGTCACGAGCGGGGTGTCCACGGCGAGCAGGCGGCCGGGGGGCACCCGGACGGCGGCGGCGCGGACCTCCGCGGTGGGGCGGGTGGGATCGGCGCTCTCGTGGGCCCGCACCTCCAGGACGGCGGCGTCCACGGCGAACCACCGGGTGCCCCCGGGGTCGCCGCCGGTCGCCGGGACCTCCGCCGCGAGGACCAGGAGGTCGGCCTCGGCGGCGCCGAGGACCGGCGGGGCGGTGCCGTCGAGGAGGTACCCGCCGTCGCCCTCCCCGGCCGCCCCGGGCACGGCGGTGAGGGTGCCCGGCCCGAGGGCCACGGCCGCGACCCGACCGCCGTCGGCGAGGGCCGCGGCGAGCGCGACCGGGTCCGGGGCCGGATCCCGGGCGAGCAGCGCGGCGGCGAGGGCGTGCGGCAGGTACGGCCCCGGCAGGACCGCTTCGGCCGCCGCCTCCAGGGCCACCGCCATGTCGAGCAGGGACCCGCCGTCCAGGTGCGGGGCGAGCAGCCCCTGGGCGGCGATCCCGTCCCAGTAGGCGGGCCGCGAGCCGCTCCGCGGGGGCGAATCGAGCAACTTCCGCACCTCGTCGGGGGGCACGGCCCGCGCCACCCATCCCCGCACGGCGTCCGCCAACTCCCGGTGCTCTTGAGTGATTCCGATGCCCATGCGCGGCAGAGTAGAACACGTTCCAATCTGACGGAAGCTCAGGCGCTGTGCTGTGCAAGGGAGTTACCGTTCGACAGGACCCTTCCGGCCGTGACACCGGACCGGGCACGGGTCGCCTCGAACGCCGGCGGGGCTGTGGTGGGTGGCCCGGTGCGCGCCACACGACGACAGAAGGCACATCCCGAGCCCCGCCGGCGATTGAGGCGAAAGGGCCGCGGGAGGGGCTTGCCCTGGCCCGCCGGGGCCCCGCCGTGGTGGATTACCCGACGGTAGGGCACCATGAGCGCACGCACCGGCACCCCGCAGGAAAGGCACCACCATGGCCACGGCACCCGAGCCGGAGATCCTCGCCGCCTTCGAGTCCGCCAAGGGGTTCATGCCGCGGCACGAGGGCCTGGCCCTCCACGCGGCCGCCGTCGAGGCGGCTTCGCTGGGGCTGCCCCTGCTGGAGGTGGGCACGTACTGCGGCCGTTCCACCCTGCTGCTGGCCGACGCGGCCCGCGCCGCCGGGCTGACGGCCGTCACCGTGGACCACCACCGGGGCAGCGAGGAGCAGCAGCCGGGCTGGGAGTACCACGACCCGGAGGTCGTGGACCCCGAGGTCGGCCTGATGGACACCCTGCCCACCTTCCGCCGGACCCTGCACCGGGCCGGTCTGGAGGAGCACGTACTGGCGCTGGTCGGGCGCTCCCCGCGGGCCGCGGCGGTCTGGGGCGGCCCGCTGGGCCTGGTCTTCATCGACGGCGGGCACACCGACGAGCACGCCACCGCCGACTACGAGGGCTGGGCGCCGCACCTGGCGGAGGGCGGCCTGCTGGTGATCCACGACGTCTTCCCCGACCCGGCCGACGGCGGCCAGGCCCCGTACCGGATCTACCTCCGCGCCCTGGCCTCGGGCGCCTTCACCGAGCTCCCGGCCACGGACTCCCTCCGCGTCCTGCGCCGTACGGCCCCGGGCCTGTAGGCGGCGCCCACCGGCACGGCGCACGACCCGGCCCCCGATCGACGGGCGTACCGCCGGGACCGCCCGCCCCCGCCACCCGAATTCCCCGTCCGGCCTGCCCCGGCGTGCGGGTCGGCGGGGCTAGAGTCGCGTCGTGCCGTACGACGAGAGCCCCCCGCCGCCGGAATCCTCCGCCTCGATCGCTCCGCACCGGGCCCGGTTCCCCCGCCGGTCCACGGTCGTGGTGGCCGTGGCCGTGCTCGCGCCCGCCTTCCTGGCCGGGTGGGTGCTGACGCAAGTGTTCACCGAAGGCGACGGCGGGCGGGCCGCCGAGCCGCCGGCCCTGGGGGCCGCCTCCCCCGGCCCGGAGCGCAGCGGGGACGCCAAGTCCGCCGGGGACCGGCCGGCGGCCTCTCCCCCGGTCGCGCCCTCCACCGCCGTCCCCACCCCCTCCGCCGCCGGCTCCTCGGCGCCCGCCGCGCCCGCGCCCGGTGGCAGGCCGCTCGCCGGGCGGACCGTGGTCATCGACCCCGGGCACAACACCGGGAACTTCCGCCACACCAGCGAGATCAACCGCAAGGTGGACATCGGCACCGGTCGCAAGGAGTGCGACGCCACCGGCACCACCACCAACGCCGGTTACAAGGAGGCCGAGTTCACCCTCGACGTCTCCCGCCGGCTGCGGACCCTGCTGGAACAGCGCGGCGCCCGGGTGGTGCTGACCCACGAGGGCGACCTGCCCTTCGGGCCCTGCATCGACGAGCGGGCCCGGATCGGCAACGGCGCCGGGGCCGACGCCGTGGTGTCGGTGCACGCCGACGGCTCCTCCGCGGGCAACCGCGGCTTCCACGTGATCCTGCCCGCCCTGGTCAGGGGCGGGGCCGCGGACACCACGAAGATCGTTGCCCCCTCCCGGGCCCTGGGCGAGCGGATCGCCGGCAACTTCGTCCGGGCCACCGGACTCGGCCCGTCCAACTACGTGGGCGGCGGTACCGGACTGGTCGTCCGCGACGACCTCGGCGGCCTCAACCTCTCCACCCGCCCCAAGGTGTTCGTCGAGTGCGGCAACATGCGCGACCCCAAGGACGCGGCCCTGCTGACGAGCCCTCAGTGGCGTCAGGACGCGGCCCGGGGCATCGCGGACGGCATCGTCGGTTTCCTCGGCGGGTAGGTCCGGTACGGGACCCGTCGGCGCGGGTTCCGGGGGCGGCCCGCCGACCCGGGGCCCCCGGCGGCGGGGAGCATCCGTACGATGGTCCCCCGCTGCGCCCCGGCGCATCCGGCCGCGGCACCACGAGACGACGATCGAGACCGAGAAGGACACCCAAGTGAACATCCGCTCCCTCACTCGAGGCGACGGCGTGGTGATCGGAGCAGCGGTGCTGCTGTTCATCGCCTCGTTCCTCGATTTCTACTCCGTCGACGGGGTCGACCTGCCGAGCTCCTGGGACACCGACGCCTTCGGGCTGGTGCTGCCGACGCTCTTCCTGCTGGGGTTCATCGCGGCCGGTCTGCTCATCGCCTCCCGCTTCCAGCCGCAGGCCCGCCAGCTCGCCGGGATCCCGCTGTCGGCCTGGGGGACGGTCCTCGCGGTGGCCGCGTTCTGGACCTCGCTCTGGTCGCTGATGCTGAGCCCGGAGCGGATGGAGCTGGGCGCCGGCGCGATCCTCGCCTTCCTCGCCACCCTGGCCCTGGCCGGCGTGACCCTCTTCGGCTCCAAGGTCCCGGCGCTCGCCGGCGCGCTGGTGCCCGCCCCCTCCCCGACCCCCGCGGCCCCGTACGGCGGACAGCCCGGCGGGCAGCCCGGCGGCGGCTACGGCTACCCGGGCCAGCAGTACGGCGGACAGCCCGGCCCCTCCGGCTACGGTGCCGGCGCCGGCCAGGACCCGCACGCCGGACAGCACGGCGCCGGACCGCAGCACGGGGCGGCGCAGCACGGCGCCGGTCAGCAGCACGCGGGGGCGCAGCCGCCGCAGGGTTCCGGTGCCGCCGAGTTCGCGCCGTTCTGGTTCGCGGTGCCGGTGGCCCGTCCGCTGCTGCCGGAGGGCGGCTCGGGCGCGCCGATCGCCGAGCTGACCCCCGGCACCTGGTACCTGGCGGTGGGCCAGCACGGCCCGGCCGCGCTGGTGGTGCAGACCCAGGACGAGCGGCGCGGCATCCTCCAGGACGCCTCGGGGATCCAGCGCGGCTGAGCCCGCGGCCCCGGCCCGCATCCGAGGGTGACGGCCCCCCGCCCTTCCGGGCGGGGGGCCGTTGCCCTACAGTCCCCTGACGGATCGTCAGATCGCGGGGGCGGCAGCCGCCGCGCACCGGAGGGGACCGCATGCGCCTCGGACTCGCCCTCGGCTACTGGGGCCGCGGCCCCCAGCCGGACCACCTCGACCTCGCCACCGAGGCCGAACGCCTCGGCTACGACTCCGTGTGGACCGCGGAGGCCTGGGGCTCGGACGCCTTCACCACCCTCACCTGGATCGCCGCGCACACCTCACGGATCCGGCTGGGCACCGCGATCGCGCAGATGGCGGCCCGCACCCCCACCGCCACCGCCATGCAGGCCCTCACCCTCGACCACCTCTCCGGCGGCCGGATGATGCTCGGCCTGGGCCTGTCCGGCCCGCAGGTGGTGGAGGGCTGGTACGGGCGCCCCTTCCCGTCGAGCCCGCTGACCGCGACCCGCGAGTACGTGGACGTGATCCGGCAGGTGTTCCGCCGCGAGGCCCCCGTCGCCCTGGACGGCCGCTTCCACGGCCACCCCTACCGGGGCGCGGACGGCACCGGCCTGGGCAAGCCCCTCAAACCCATCACCCACCCGCTCCGCGCCGACCTGCCCGTGCTGCTCGGCGCGGAGGGGCCGAAGAACATCGCCCAGACCACCCGGATCGCCGACGGCTGGCTGCCGCTGTACTGGTCGCCGCTGCGCCCGGACGTGTACGGCGCCTCCCTGACGGAGCTGCCGAAGGGGTTCATGATCGCTCCGATGGCCCGGGCGAAGGTCTGCCGGGACGTGGCCGAGGGGCTGCTGCCGGTCAAGGCCATGCTGGGCTTCTACATCGGCGGCATGGGGCACGCGGCCCGGAACTTCCACGCCGACCTGATGGGCCGGATGGGTTACGAGGCGGAGGCCCGGCGGATCCAGGAGCTGTTCCTCGCCGGCCGCAAGGAGGAGGCGGTCCTCGCCGTGCCGGACGCCTTCGCCGACGAGATCTCCCTGGTGGGGCCGCGGGAGCGGATCGCGGAGCGGCTGGAGCTGTGGCGGTCCGGCCCGGTCACGGACCTGCTGGTCACCGCCCCCGACCCGGAGACGCTGCGGGTGCTCGCCGAGCTGAACTCCTGACGGTCCCGGGCACCGCCGCGGCCCCGGCGCCGGCCCCTCCGGGAGGGGCGGGCACCGGGGCCGTACGGGGACGGTGACCGGGGCGGCGTGGGCTATCCGCCCAGCTGGGAGGCGCTGGGCACCTGGTCCTTGACCTCGGCGCCCGCGCTCTTCCCCGCGTCCTTGATGTTGTTGATCACGCTCTCGAAGGCACCCACGTCGGCGTCACTGGCCTCGCCCTTGCGGAGCTTGGTGCCCAGGTCCTTCAGGGAGTCGATGCCCGCCGAGAGCGGGGCCACCGCCTTGGAGAGCAGTTCGTCGCCCTTGGCGTTGTTCACCGCGGCCTTGAGCCGGTTGTAGGTGAAGGCACCCGCCAGACCCGCTTTGACCAGGGCGAGCTTGCGGCCGTCCGCGCCCTGCTTGAACTTGCCCTCGCGGTACGGCTTGACGATCCACTGGTACGTGGCCCCGGCCGCGAGCCCCGCGTTGGCCACGAAGCGGGTCTTGGCGAACTTCTGCGCCTCCGCGGAGCCGGTGGGGGTGGCGGAGCCGGACGCGCCGTCCTTGTCGTCCCCGCCGCAGGCGGTGGCCCCGGCGAGCAGGGCGAAGGACAGCAGCAGGGCCACGAGGGCGCGGCGGAGCGGTGCTGTACGGAATACGGGCACGGTGGAACCTCCGGCGGGGGTCCCCCGGGCACGCGCCCGGGGGGACTGGCACTCCCCGCAGGTTCACCCGGGGCCGGGCGGCCCGCCACCGGAGGGCGGGCCGGCCGCCGGCCCGCGGCCCGGGTCCGCCGGGTTCAGCCGCAGCACTCCGGGGAGAGCCCCGAGGGCAGCTCCGTACCGCCGAAGACGGCCGTGGTGGCCGGGTCCCCGCCGAGGGCGGCCACCGCCAGCAGCAGCGAACCCGCCGTCCAGGCGGTCTGCTCCACCGGCCAGACCGCGCGGTCCTCGAAGACGTACCCGGTCCAGTACATGCCGCCGGGCGCCCGCAGGTGCCCGATCGAGCGCAGGATCTCCAGGGCCCGGTCGGATTCGCCGGTGGCCCACAGGGCGAGGGCCAGTTCGCAGCTCTCGCCGCCGGTCACCCACGGGTTGGGCAGGACGCAGCGCACGCCGAGGTCGGGGACGACGAACTCCTCCCAGCGCTCCTCGATCCGGGCCTTGGCCTCGGCCCCGGTCAGGGCGCCGCCGAGGACCGGGTAGTACCAGTCCATGGAGTAGCGGTCCTTGTCGAGGAACCGCTCGGGGTGGCGGCGGATCGCGTGCGCGAGGGCGCCGGTGGCCAGCTCCCAGTCGGGCTGCGGCTCCCCGCGGTGCTCGGCGACGGCGAGGGCGCAGCGGAGCGCCTGGTGGACGGAGGAGGAACCGGTGAGGAGGGCGTCGGCGACGGCGGTGCCGTCCGGTTCGCGCTTCCAGCCGATCTGGCCGCCGGGCTGCTGGAGTCCGAGGACGAACTCCACGGCCGCGTAGACGGCGGGCCACATGCGGTCGAGGAAGCCCTCGTCGCCGGTGGCGAGGAAGTGGTGCCAGACGCCGACGGCGAGGTAGGCCGTGAAGTTGGACTCCTTGCCGGCGTCCTGCGGGGTGGTGGTGTCCACGCCCTCGGGGCGGTCGGCGTAGGCGGCGTACCAGGAGCCGTCGGGGTTCTGGTGGCGGACCAGCCAGTCGTAGGCGCGGGCGGCGGCCTCGTGCTCGCCCGCGGCGTCCAGGGCCATGGCGGCCTCGGTGTGGTCCCACGGGTCGAGGTGGTGGCCGCGGAACCAGGGGATGGCCCCGTCGGCGCGCTGGACGGCGAGGATCCCGGCCACCGTCTCGGCGGCCTGCTCGGCGGTCAGCACGCCGGGCAGGACCAGGTGTTCGGTGCGCCCGGGGGTGCTCACTGGGCGGCGCCCGCGGGCAGGTGGGGCTTGGTGGCGTAGGCGACGAAGCTCTTGCCGATGACGGGGTTGAGGGCCTGCTCGGCGAGCCGGGTCGCGAGCGGCTTCTTCATGATGTCCCAGACCAGCAGCTTGTGGTACGCGCGGACCGGGAGGGCCTTGTCGTTGTCCACGCCGAAGGCGCACTTGAGCCACCAGTACGGGGAGTGCAGTCCGTGGGCGTGGTGGGTGCCGTAGGGCTTGAGGCCGGCCTCGGTCATCTTGGCGAGGAGCTCGTCGGCCTTGTAGATGCGGATGTGGCCGCCCTCGACCTCGTGGTAGGCGTCGGAGAGGGCCCAGCAGACCTTCTCGGGGCCGTAGCGGGGCACGGTGATGGCGATGCGGCCGCCGGGGCGGAGCACCCGGACCATCTCGGCGAGGACGCCCTTGTCGTCCGGGATGTGCTCCATGACCTCGGAGATGATCACGACGTCGAAGGAGTCGTCGGGGAAGGGCAGGGCGAGGGCGTCGCCCTCCATGGCGGTGGCGGTGGCCCCGGCGGGGGCCTCACCGGCCTCCTTCATGGCCGCGAACCACTTGGCGACCTCGCGGATCTCCTCGCCGTTGCGGTCGAGGGCGACCACCTGGGCGCCGCGTCGGTAGCACTCGAAGGCGTGCCGGCCGGCGCCGCAGCCCAGGTCGAGGACTCGGTCTCCGGCGGCGAGGGGGAACCGGGAGAAGTCGACGGTCAGCACGAGGTCCTGCTTTCGCGGTCGAGGAGGCGGGGGTGGTGCGGGGGTGGTGGCACGGGGGTCCGGTCAGCGGGCGCCGGGGGTCCGGCCCGCGGCCGCGATGGCGGCCCGGTAGTGGGCGACGGTGCCCTCGGCGGCCTTGGCCCAGGTGAAGCGGTCCAGGACGCGCTGCCGACCGGCCGCGCCGAGGCGGGCGCGCAGTTCGGGGTCGGCGAGGAGCCGGCCCAGGGCGTCGGCCAGGGCGCCGGCGTCGCCGGGCGGCACCGCCAGGCAGGTCTCGCCGTCGGTGCCGGCGACCTCGGGGATGGCGCCGCCGGTGGTGGCCACGAGCGGGGTGGCGGTGGCCATCGCCTCGGCGGCGGGCAGCGAGAAGCCCTCGTACAGGCTGGGCACGCAGGCGATCTCGGCGCTGCGGACCAGGTCGACGAGTTCGGCGTCGCTGATGCCCTTGACGAACTCCACGGCGTCCCGGAGGCCGTGCTTCTCGATGGCGCGGGCCACCGGGCCCTTGTCGGCGCGCTTGCCGACGACGACGAGGTGGGCCTCGGGGCGTTCGGTGCGGAGCTTGGCCAGGGCCTCGATCAGGAAGACGAGCCCCTTGAGGGGCACGTCGGCGCTGGAGGTCGTGACGATGCGGCCCGGGACCTCGGCGACGGCCGGGTCCGGGGACCAGAGGTCGGTGTCGGCGCCGATGTGGACCACGTGGATGCGGTCCCCCCGGACGCCCAGGTGGTCGGCGATCTCCTGCCGGGAGGAACCGGAGACGGTGAGGACGGAGGGCAGCCGCCGCGCCACCCGGCCCTGCATCCGCGTGAAGGCGTACCAGCGGCGGACGGAGGCCCGGCGCTTGCGGTCCTTGGCGGCGTCGAGCTCCAGCCGCCGGTCCACGGTGATGGGGTGGTGGACGGTGGTGACCAACGGGGCGCCGAGGGCGGCGGGGCCGCCGAGGAACCCGTAGCCGAGGGTCTGGTTGTCGTGGATGACGTCGAACTCGCCCCGGCGGGCCGCGAGGTGGCGGCGGGCGCGCAGCGAGAAGGTCAGCGGCTCGGGGAAGCCGCCGGTCCACATGGTGGCGACCTCCAGCGCGTCGATCCAGTCCCGGTACTCCCCGCGGCGGGGGGTGCGGAAGGGGTCGGGCTGGCGGTAGAGGTCCAGGCTGGGGAGTTCGGTGAGGGACAGGGCGCCGCCGGGCACCCCGTCGGTGACCTCGTCGAGGACGGCGTAGGGCTGGGCGCCGATCACCTCGACGGTGTGCCCGAGGCGGGCCAGCTCACGCGACAGGTGCCGGACGTAGACGCCCTGGCCGCCGCAGAACGGGTTCCCTTTGTACGTGAGGAGTGCGATGCGCAGCGGGCGGTCGCCGTCCGTGGCGGATCCCGCGGAAAGGCTCGTCAGCATGGCCTCTGCGGTCACTCCCGACCCCCTTCTCCCTGCACTTTTCGGCGGAGCGTAACCGCTCGTATCATGTAGAACAAGTTTCAGACTTGATCCGTCGAAGAGCATTGAATCTACCGGCCGGAAACCACACCGTAAGAGGCGGAGCAGGTGATTCGCGCCACGACCGCCGCTCCTGACATGCTGAGCCCCCGGGGCGGCGCAGGAGGACCTGCCCGGCCGCTCCCGAACGCCCCACGGAACGCGAAGAGATGGGACCCATGACAGCGGAAGCCAAGGCCGTCACCCCCGCCTCTCCGCCCCTGACCGAACGCCAGGAGGCGCGGCGGCGGCGGATCCTCCACGCCAGCGCGCAGTTGGCCAGCCGGGGCGGCTTCGACGCGGTCCAGATGCGGGAGGTGGCCGAGTCCTCCAGCGTGGCCCTGGGCACCCTGTACCGCTACTTCCCCTCGAAGGTGCACCTGCTGGTGGCGACCATGCAGGACCAGCTCCAGCACATGCACAGCACCCTGCGGAAGCGCCCTCCGGCGGGCGAGGACCCGGCGGACCGGGTGGCGGAGACCCTGATGCGGGCCTTCCGGGCCCTCCAGCGGGAGCCGCACCTGGCCGACGCGATGGTGCGGGCGCTGACCTTCGCCGACCGCAGCGTGAGCCCGGAGGTGGACACCGTCTCGCGGCTGACCACGGCGATCATCCTGGACGCCATGGGCCTGGACGGGCCGCCGACCGCCGAGCAGCTGTCGGCGGTGCGGGTCATCGAGCACACCTGGCACTCGGCGCTGATCACCTGGCTGTCGGGGCGGGCCTCGATCGCCCAGGTGAAGATCGACATCGAGACGGTGTGCCGGCTGATCGACCTGACGGACCCGGTCCGGGCCGGACGGTAAAAGTCCGGATCACGTCGTCGCGCGGACGGATCACGTGGTCGCGCGGAGCCGGTCCCGCGGCTCCAGGCGGTGTCGCGGGACCGCCGCGCCGGGTCAGCCGCCCTGACCGGCCGTCGCCGCGGCGTCGCCGAGCAGCTGCTCCTGCTCCTTCGGCGTGAACTGCTTCATGCAGGCGTCCTCGGTGGCGTTGAAGGAGAGCATGGTGAGGGCCTTCGAGCCGTGGTGGCGGGCGTACAGGGTCCAGCCGGACTTGGTGAGGACGGTCTGCACGGACGTGCTCCCCGGCTCGGCCTCCTGCTCGCTGCGGGCCCCGTCCTGCCAGCCGTTCTTCGTCAGCTCCGCGACGGTCTTGTCGTAACTCCCGGCGGGGTCGGCCAGTTTGGCGCCGGGCCCGAGCCAGGTCCACAGGGCGGTGCAGGCCAGGGCCCGGTACTTGACCTTCTCCGAGGTGCTCGCGCCGGCGGGCGCGGAGGGCACGGCCCCGCGCGGGCGGCCGTCGTCGGGGAGGCCGGCGGCCTTCGCGGCCGCGTCGATCTCCCGCTGGGCGTCCTCGCGGGTCAGCGGGCCGACCTCGGCGCCGTCCCCCGCGTCGAGGTCGCGCTCCGGGGATCCGGCGGAGGCCGTGCCGGCGGTGCCGGTGGGACCGGTGTCCCCGTCGCCGCCGCCGCAGCCCGCCAGCAGCAGGACCGCCCCGGCGGCCAGCGCCGCCCACTTCGTGCCGTGCATGTGCTTCCACCCCTTGCGAACCCGCCGGTACCGGTGCGCCCGACGACCGTCGCAGGAGTGTGCCACAGCCACGAGCACCGAGAACCCCACCCCGGCGTCGACCGGCCGGCCGTGACGTCGTGGACCGGGAGGCGGGGGGGGCGGGGCCCCCCGCCCCCCCCCCCCCCCCCGGGGGGCCGCCCCGCCCCCCCCCCCCCCCCCCGGGGGGGGGCCCCCGCCCCCCCCCCCCGCCGGGGGGGTGGGTTGGGTGCCACCGGC
>NZ_JBEOSD010000168.1:0-17228 GCF_040302735.1 Streptomyces sp. NPDC097619
CCGACTTCAAGATCCCCAACAACCCCACCACCATCTGGACACCGCGCTCCACCGACAGCGCCACCAGATCACCCACACCCACACCCGAAGCCGAAGCCGAAAGGAAACGAGCAAGACGATTCGCCCGCACCTCCAACTCCCCATACGTCAACGACTCCCCACCACACGACACCGCCACCGCACCCGGCGACACCACCGCACCACGCGACACCCACCCGTGCACCGTCCCCGAACCCACCGACACACCGGCCACACCCGACCACGCGCGGACGACCCGGTCGTACTCGCCTTCGGCGAGCATGGGCACGGCGTCGAGGGAGCGGTGCGGATCCGCGGCGAGTCCCGCCAGCAGGGCCCGGAAGTGACCGGACATCCGCTCGACGGTCTCGGCGTCGAAGAGTTCGGGGTCGTAGGCGAGGGCGAAGGCCAGGGAGTCGCCCGCGTAGGCGACGAGGTTGAGCGGGAAGTTGGTGACGTCCGCGCCCTCCAGTCCGCGCAGGCGGACCTCGTCCGGATCATCGGTCACGCCGGAGTCTCCGTCGGCGGGGAAGTTCTCGAAGGCGACCAGGCTGTCGAACAGGTCGGTGTCGCGCGGGACTCCGCTCCAGCCCTGGATGCGGGGCAGCGGGACGTACTCGTACTGCCGGGCCTCGACCTGAGCCCGCTGGAGACCGTCCAGCCAGGCCCCGACCTCCTCCCGCCCGTCGACCTCCACCCGCACCGGCAACGTGTTGATCATCATCCCGACCATGGCGTCCGCACCCGGCAGATCCGCCGGACGACCCGACACCGTCGCGCCGAACACCACCTCCGACTCCCCCGCGTAGCGGGAGAGCAGCAGCGCCCAGGCGCCCTGCACCACGGCGTTCACGGTGAGCCGACGCCGGCGGGCGAAGGCGTAAAGCTCCCGGGAGGCGTCGTCGGGGAGCCAGGTCACCAGCCGGCGCGCCGACCGGGCGCGGTGGCTGTCGGCGGGGCGGCGGTCGTACGGCAGCGCGGTGGGCGCGGTGACCGGTCCGAGGAGCCCGCGCCAGTACGTCTCCGCCTCGGTGAGGTCCTGGGCCGCCAGCCATTCCACGTACGCGGAGAACGGGCGGCGGGCCGGGAGCTCCGGGGTGCGCCCGTCGGCCAGCTGCCGGTAGGCCGTGACCAGGTCGTCCAGCATGCGGAAGGTGGACCAGCCGTCCAGGAGGACGTGGTGGGAGGTCCGCACCACCCGTACGGAGGCGTCGCCGACCCGGACGAGGGCGAGCCGGACGAGCGGGGCGGCGGCCAGGTCGAGGCCGCGCTCCCGGTCCTCGGCCAGGTACCGGTCGAGGGCGGTGCGCTGTTCGGTCTCGGTCAGGGTCCGCCAGTCGTGGTGGACGACCGGCAGGGCGGGGTCCCGGTGGACGAGCATGAGCGGCTGGTCGACGTCCTCCCACAGGACGGAGCCGCGCAGGACTTCGAGGTGGTCGGTGACGTGCTGCCAGGCCCGCTCCAGCAGGTTCGGGTCGGTGACCCCGTCCAGGACGAAGCTCATCTGCTCGAAGTAGGCGCCCGAGCCGGGCTCCGTGAGGGTGTGGAAGAGCATGCCGCTCTGCATGGGCGTGAGCGGGTACACGTCGGCGATCCCGCGTCCGTCGCCCACGATCCGGTCCACGGCGTTCTGGTCGAGGCGGGCCAGCGGGAAGTCCGACGGGGTCGCGCCCCCGCTGCCCGGGGCCAGGCAGTGTGCGATCAGTTCGGTCAGGGCCGTCGTGAAGCCGGCCGCCACCCGCTCGATCGTCGCCGTGTCGAAGAGTTCCTCGGAGTAGATCCAGGTGAAGCGCAGCCGGCCGGATTCGACCATGCCGACGACGTCGAGGAGGTAGGGGCGGGGCTCGTCGGCCGCGTGGTCCAGGCCGAGGGCGGGGAGGCGGTCGCGGACGGGGCCGTCCGCGCTGGTGGTGCCGTCCCACTGGCCCAGGTAGTTGAAGGAGATCTGCGGGAGCGGGTCGCCGTGCAGGGCGTGGCCGGGGGTGCCCGGTCGGGAGAGGAAGCGGAGGGCGTCGTAGCCGAGACCGTTGCCGGGCACGGCGCGCAGCTGTTCCTTGACGGCCTTGACCGTCGCGCCCCAGTCGGGGCCGGTGCCGTCCGCGGCCCGTGCTCCGGAGAGGTCGAGGGCCACAGGGAAGTGGGTGGTGAACCAGCCGACGGTGCGGGTGAGGTCCAGGTCGGGGAAGAGGTCCTCGCGGCCGTGGCCCTCCATTCCGATCACGAGGCGGTCGCTGCCGGCCCACCGGGTGAGGGTGGCGGCCAGCGCGCCGACCAGGAGGTCGTTGATGCGGGTGCGGTAGACGGGTGCCACCTGCTGGAGCAGGGCGCGGGTCCGCGCCTCGTCGAGGCCGGTCTCGACGGTGCGTTCGTACCCGGTGGTGTTGCGGCCCTCCGGGTGGTCGACGGGCAGGGCGGGGGCGTGGCCGGGGGCGACGGCCTCCCAGTGCGGGAGCTCGTGGTCGAGGCCGCCCGCGCGCACGTGGTCGGCGAGGTGCGCCGACCACTGCTGGTAGCTGCTGGTGCGGGGGCCGAGGTCGGCCGCCTGTCCGGCGGCGAGCCGGGTGATCGTCCGCTCCAGGTCCTCCAGGAGGATCCGCCAGGAGACGCCGTCCATGACGATGTGGTGGACGGCCAGGAACAGGCGCGGTGCCGACCCGTCGGCGAAGCGGAAGAACAGGCCGCGGACGAGGGTGCCGGAGGCCAGGTCGAGGGCGCGCTGCGCGGTCAGGGCGGCGTCGTGCAGGGCCTGCGGGTCGGGTGCGGGCAGGTCGACGGTGCGCAGCAGGTCGGCCGGCGCGGTGTCGGTGTACTCCTGCGTCCAGCCGGAGTCCTCCGTGCGGGCGTAGCGCAGGCGCAGGGCGTCGTGGTGCTCGACGAGGGCGTCCAGGGCCCGTCCCAGGGTCGCGGGGTCCGTGCCGGGGGCCAGCTCCAGGTGGACGGACATGGCGTAGTGGTCCGGGTCCACGGTGTGTTCCTGGAGGAACCATGCCTGGATCGGGGTCGGTTCGGCGGTGCCGGTGGGTCGCTGCGGGACGGTCGGGGCGAGGGGACCGTCCGCTCCCGTGGTGGCGGAGCCCGCGACCGCGGCGAGGGCGGCGACGCTCTGGTGGAGGAAGAGCATCTTCGAGGTGAGGTGCAGACCGGCCTGGCGGGCGCGGGAGACGACCTGGATGGAGAGGATGGAGTCGCCGCCGAGGTCGAAGAAGTTGTCGTGGACGCCGACGCGGGCCACGCCGAGGACTCCCGCCCAGACGTCGGCGAGGATGCGCTCGGTCTCGTCGCGCGGTGCCGCGTACTCGCTGTCCAGGACGGCACCGTCGGCGGTGGGCTCCGGGAGGGAGCGCCGGTCCACCTTGCCGCTCGGGGTGAGGGGCAGGGCGGTCAGCGGGACGTACACGGCGGGGACCATGTAGTCGGGGAGCAGCCCCGAGAGGTGGCCGCGGAGCTCGGTGGTGCTCGGGGTGGCGGCGGGGCCGCCGTCGGTGACGGTGTAGGCGACGAGGCGGCGGCGGCCGGCCTCGTCCTCGCGGGCGATGACGGCGGCGTCGCGCAGCGCGGGGTGGGTGAGGAGGGCGCTCTCGACCTCGCCCAGTTCGATGCGGAAGCCGCGGATCTTGACCTGGTCGTCGGCGCGGCCCAGGAACTCCAGGTCCCCGGAGGGCAGCAGGCGGGCCCGGTCGCCGGTGCGGTAGAGGCGGTCGCCCGCGACGAAGGGGCTGTCGACGAAGCGTTCGGCGGTCAGGGCGGGGCGGCCGTGGTAGCCGCGGCCGATGCCGGCGCCGCCGATCCAGATCTCCCCGGGCACGCCCTGCGGGACGGGGGTGCGGCGTTCGTCCAGGACGTGGACGCGGGTGTCGGGCAGGGGCCGGCCGATGGGCACGTAGACGCATCCGTCGAGGGAGTCCTCGGTGGGGACGAAGACGGTGGAGTCGACGGTGGCCTCGGTGCCTCCGTAGGCGTTGACGACGACGGCGTCGTGCCGGATCTGCCGCAGCAGGGCGCGGCAGTCCTCGGCCCGCCAGGCCTCGGAGCCGACGGAGATCAGGCGCAGCGGCGGGAAGCCGGTCCCGCGCCGGTCGGTCTCCTCCAGGACGGCGTTGAGGAGGGACGGGACGATCTCCAGGCCGGTGGCGCCGGTGCGGTCGATCAGGTCGAGCAGGGCCGCGGGTTCGGTGGTGACGTCCTTCGGGGCGATGACCAGGGCCCCGCCGAACGGCAGGGAGCGGATGAGGTCGGCGGCGAAGAGGTCCACGGACAGGCTGGAGACGGAGAGGAAGCGGAGGGCGAGCTCGTCGAGTCGGTAGCGCTCGTTCCACGCCTCGCAGATGTGCCGCAGGTTGCGGTGCTCGATGGCGACGCCCTTGGGGTTGCCGGTGGAGCCCGAGGTGTAGATGACGTAGGCGAGGTCTTCGGCGGTGACGGTGGTGCGGGGCGCGGTGGCGGGCCGGTCCGCGATGGCGGCGTGTTCGGCGTCGAGGTCCACGAGGTGCAGGTCCGCGGAGGCGGGCAGGCGGTCGCGGACGGCGGAGTGGGCGACGACGACGCGGGCGCCGGAGTCGGCGAGCATGTACGCGAGGCGGTCGGCGGGGAAGGCCGGGTCCAGGGGGACGTAGGCGGCGCCCGCCTTCATGATGCCGAGGACGCCGACGGCCATGTCGGCGCCGCGTTCGACGCTGAGGCCCACCAGGGAGCCGGGTCCGGCGCCGAGGGCCACGAGGTGGTGGGCGAGGCGGTTGGCGCGCTCGTCGAGTTCGCGGTGGGTGAGGGTGGTGTCGCCGGCGAGTACGGCCGGGGCGTCGGGGGTGCGGGCGGCCTGGGCGGCCAGCCGTTCGTGGAGGAGGGCCGGGTCGCCGGTGGCGGGCAGGGCGGTGGCGTTGAACTCGGTGAGGAGGTGGTGCCGTTCGGCGGGGGTCAGCAGGGGCAGGCGCCAGAGGGGGGTGCCGGGGTCGGCGAGGGCGGCCGTGAGGAGGACCTGGAGGTGGCCGGTCATCCGGGCCACGGTGGCCGGTTCGAACAGTTCGGTGCTGTACTCGACGAGTCCGACGAGGCGGCCGTCGCGTTCCTCGAACTCGAAGGTAAGGTCAAAGAGCGACGCCTCCCGCTCCAGCGGGTAGTCGGTCGTGGTGGCGCCGGGCAGGGAGAGGGCGGCGCTCGGGGCGTTCTGCAGGACGACCATGGCCTGGATCAGGGCCGTGCGGCTGGGGTCGCGTTCGGGCTGCACGGCCTCGACGACCTTGTCGAAGGGCACGTCCTCGTTTCCGAAGGCGTCCAGGACGGTGTCCTTGACCCGGTCGAGGAGCTCGGCGAAGGACAGGTCCGGCTCGACCTGCGAGCGCAGGACCACCGTGTTGACGAGGAAGCCCACGAGCTGTTCCAGCTCCGGACGGCCGCGGCCGGCGGAGGAGGTGCCGACGGCGATGTCCTCCTGTCCGGTCCAGCGGGCCAGGACGGTCTTGACGGCGGCGGTGAGCCCCATGAAGAGGGTGGCGCCGTGGTCGCGGGTGAGCCGGTCGAGGCCCGCGGTGGTGGCGGCGGAGAGCTCGAAGCGGTGGACGGCGCCCGCGGAGGAGCGCACGGGCGGCCGGGGGCGGTCGGTGGGCAGTTCGAGCGGGGAGACGCCCGTCAGCCGGTCCTTCCACCAGGCGAGCCGGCGTTCCGTCAGTGCCTCCCCGTCCGGGCGGGCGCGCTGCCAGGCGGCGAAGTCGGGGTACTGCACGGGTACGGGGGCCGGTGCGGCGGGGCGGCCCTCCACGGCGGCGGTGTAGTGCTCGCCGAGTTCCCGGGCCACGATCCCCATGGACCAGCCGTCGGTGACGATGTGGTGCATGCCGAGGACGCACACGTGCTCCTCGGGGGCGAGGCGCACGAGGAGGACCCGGACCAGCGGGCCCGCCGCCAGGTCGTAGGGGCGGGACATCTCGGCGCGGACCGCGGCGCGGACCGCCTCCTCGCCGTCCGCCGCCGTCTCGGTCCAGCCGAACAGCGGTGCGTCGTGGACGACCTGCACGCCCTGGCCGTCGCGGTCGTGGAAGGTGGTGCGCAGGGATTCGTGCCGGGCCACCAGGGCGGTGACCGCGGCGCGCAGGGCGGTGGTGTCGAGCCGCCCGGAGATCCGCAGCGGCAGCGCCGAGTGGTAGTCCGTGTTCTCCGGGTCGAACCCCTCCAGGAACCACAGGCGCTGCTGTCCGTAGGACAGGGGCAGCCCGTCCCCGCGCGGCACCGCCGGGATCAGCGGCTCGGCCGGCGCGGCGGAGCGGCCGGCGAGGCGCTGGGCCAGTGCCTCCCTGAGGTGGTCGGGAAGGGCGGCGATGCGCGAGGCGCGGGACGGCTGCGTGTTCATGGAAGGGTTCCCCCAGAAGAAACGGTTCGGCGGTGCGGTGCGGGTGACGGTCAGCCGGCGGCGGCGATCAGGCTCTGCGGTCGCAGGTCGGTCCAGTGCGCCTCGACGTACTCCAGGCACTCCTGGCGGGGACGGTCCTCCAGGAGGACCCGCCAACCGGCCGGGACCGGGGTGGCGGAGGGCCAGAGGGAGTGCTGGCCCTCGTCGTTGGCCAGGACGTGGTAGGAGCGGTCGTCGTGCTCGAAGGGGTTGGACATGGTGCTGCCTCTCGGTGGACGTGCGGGTCGGGACGGGGGTTCGGGGGTCAGGGGGTGCCGGAGACGGCGGCCGCCTCCAGCTCGGCGAGGATCAGCTCCTCCACCGCCCGCGCCGTCCCGGCGACCGTCGGCCGCTCGAAGACGTCCCGCGGTGCGTAGGCGGTGCCGAACAGGGCGGTGACGCGGGAGGCGGCCCGCAGGGCGAGCAGGGAGTCGCCGCCGAGCGCGAAGAAGTCGTCGTGGACGCCGACCCGTTCGGCTCCGAGGAGCTCCCGCCAGCTCTCGGCGACGAGTTCCTCGACGGGAGTCGTCGGTGCCTCGTAGGCGGCAGCGGCGGCGAGGCGGCCGGTGAGGTCCGCCGGGGCGGGCAGGGCCCGTCGGTCGACCTTCCCGTTCGCGGTGAGCGGCAGGGCGTCGAGGGTGGCGAACGCGGCCGGGATCATGTGCCCGGGAAGCGAACCCGCGAGGTGGCCGCGCAGTTCCGCCGTGTCCGGGACGGACCGGTCGGTGCCCGGCACCAGGTGGGCCACCAGGACGGTACGGCCGTCCTCGTGGTGGGCGACCACGGCCGCGTCGGCGATCGCCGGGTGGGCCGTGAGCGCGCTCTCGATCTCGCCCGGCTCGATGCGGAAGCCGCGGACCTTCACCTGGCCGTCGGTGCGGCCGAGGAACTCCAGGGTGCCGTCGGCCCGCCAGGCGACCAGGTCCCCGGAACGGTACATCCGCTCCCCCGCCGCCCCGTACGGATCGGCGACGAACCGCTCCGCGGTGGCGCCGGGCCGGGCGAGGTAGCCGTGGGCCAGGCCCTGACCGGCGATGTACAGCTCGCCCGGAACACCGACCGGAGCCGGTTCCAGGGCCGGTGTCAGGACCCGCACCCGGGTGTTCCCGATCGGGGTGCCGAGCGGCACGGAGGCACCGCTGGGGAGCGCGTCGACCAGGTCGTGGGCGGTGGTGAAGGTGGTGGCCTCGGTGGGGCCGTAGCCGTTGGTGAGCCGGAGCCCCGGGTGGGCGGCCCGCACGCGGGCGCAGTGTTCCGGCGAGAGCCGGTCGCCGCCCGCGATGAGCTGACGGAGCCCCCCGAAGACCTCGGGCGCGTCGTCGACGACCTGGTGGAAGAGGCCGGCCGTGAGCCACAGGTGGGTCACCCCGTGCGCGGCGAGGAACCGGCCCAGTCCGGCGGCGTCCGGCAGTCCCTCGGGATGCACGGCGAGCCTGGCGCCGTTCAGCAGCGCCCCCCAGATCTCGAAGGTGGAGGCGTCGAAGGAGAGCGAGGCCAGCTGGGCCACCGTGTCCCCGGGGCCGATGTCGGTGTACCCGGAGCCGTGCACCAGGCGCACCACCGCGCGGTGCGGCACGACGACGCCCTTGGGGGTGCCGGTGGAACCCGAGGTGTACATCACGTACACGGCCTGGTCCGGACCGACCACGACGCCCGTGGGCTGGGCCGGACGGGCCTCGATGGCCGACCGGTCGCGGTCGAGGTCGACCACGGGGAGACCGGCCGCGGCGTCGGGCAGCGACGCGCCCGTGGCCCCGGCGGTCACGATCAGGGCGGGCCCGGAGTCCGTGATCATGTGGGTCAGGCGGGCGGCGGGGTACTCCGGGTCCAGCGGTACGTAGCCGGCGCCGGTCTTCAGCACGGCCAGTTGGGCCACCAGAGCGCTCGGGCCGCGCTCCAGGAGCAGGCCGACGAGCCGCCCGGGCCCCGCGCCGTGCGCGAGGAGGTGCCGGGCGAGACGGTCCGCGCCGCGGTCGAGCTCGCCGTAGGTGAGCGCGCCTCCGTCGTGGACCAGGGCCACGGCCTCGGGCCGCCGGGCGGCCCGGTCCGCGAACAGCCCGTGCAGCGTGGCCCGCGGCAGCTCCCCGGCGGTGTCGTTCCAGTCCGCCAGGACCGTCTCGGCCTCGCCGGGGGCGAGCATGGCCACCGCGTCGAGGGTGGTCTCCGGTCCCGCCTCCGCGAGGGAGCCGAGCAGGGCCTCCAGGTGGCCGCAGAGCCGGTCCGCGGCGGCCTCGTCGTAGAGGGCGCCGTCGTAGGCGAGGGTGTAGGACAGCACGTCGCCGGCGTAGGCGATCAGGTTGAGCGGGAAGTTGGTGGCCTCCGTGCCCTCCAGTCCGCGCAGCCGCAGCCCGTGGGAGGCGGCCGCCTCGTCGTCCATCGGGTAGTTCTCGACGACGACCAGGCTGCGGAACAGGTGGGCGCCGGACTCCGTACCGGCCCACTCCCGGATGCGGGGCAGCGGGACGTACTCGTACTGCCGGGCCTCGACCTGAGCCCGCTGGAGACCGTCCAGCCAGGCCCCGACCTCCTCCCGCCCGTCGACCTCCACCCGCACCGGCAAGGTGTTGATCATCATCCCGACCATGGCGTCCGCACCCGGCAGATCCGCCGGACGACCCGACACCGTCGCGCCGAACACCACCTCCGACTCCCCCGCGTGTCGGGAGAGGAGCAGCGCCCAGGCGCCCTGGAGCACGGTGGACACGGTGAGCCGACGCCGGCGTGCGAACTCCTGCACGGCTCGGGAGGCCCCGGCGGACAGTCGACGGACCCGCCGGCCGGTGGAGCCGGTGCGGTGACCCGTGGCCGCGGCCCCCCGGACGAA
Source organism: Streptomyces sp. NPDC097619 (assembly GCF_040302735.1). Lineage (NCBI taxonomy): Bacteria > Bacillati > Actinomycetota > Actinomycetes > Kitasatosporales > Streptomycetaceae > Streptomyces > Streptomyces sp. NPDC097619. The sequence goes on from NZ_JBEOSD010000168.1 coordinate 9,222, forward strand.
CGGCAGCGGGGTGGCGGCCTCGAACCCGGCCAGCAGCTCCCGCCAGTGGGACTCGGCCTCGGCCAGGTCCTGCTCCTCCAGCCAGGCCACGTAGGCCCCGAAGGGACGGCGGGCCGGGACCACGGGCTCACGCCCCGCGGTCAGCGCCGCGTGGGCGGCGTACACCTGGGTGAGCAGGTCGAAGGTGGACCAGCCGTCCAGGAGGAGGTGGTGGAACGCGCAGACCACGCGCACCGACTCGTCCCCGAGCCGGATCAGGGCCAGCCGCATCAGCGGGGCCGCACCCAGGTCGAGCGGCCGGGCCCGGTCCTCGGCGAGGAAGTCCCGCACCGCGCGCTCCTGTTCCTCGGGGCCGCGGTCGCGCCAGTCGAGGTGGGTGACCGGCAGGGTGGCTCGGCGGGCCACCCGGGCCAGCGGCCGGGGCAGGTCCTTCCAGAGCGGGGAGGTGCGCAGCACCTCGGTGCGGTCGGCGACGTGCTGCCAGGCGCGCGCCAGCACCTCCGGGTCGCGGACGCCGTCCAGGACGAAGGTCATCTGCTCGGTGTAGGCCGCGGGGTCGCCGAGGGTGTGGAAGAGCATCCCGCTCTGCATGGGGGTGAGCGGGTAGAGGTCCGCGATCTCGCGGCCGTCGCCCACGATCCGGTCCACCGCGGCCCGGTCGAGCCCGGCCAGCGGGAAGTCCGAGGGCGTCGCGCCCCCGTTGCCGGGGACCAGGCAGTGCGCGATCAGCTCGCGGAGCGCCGCCGTGAACGCGGCCGCCACCCGCTCGATCGTCGCCGTGCGGTACGCGGTGGTGGAGTGGATCCAGTCGATGCGCAGGGTGCCGTCGGTGACCGAGGCGACGATGTCGATGAGGTGCGGTCGGCGCTGGTCGGGGTCCTGGTCGGCGCCGGGGGCGGCGAGTCGGGCCCGCACCAGGCCGTCCTCGTGCGTGGTCCCGTCCCACTGCCCCAGGTAGTTGAAGCTGATGCCGGGCGCGGCCGCCTCGGACAGGGCGCGGTGGGCGGGGCCGCCGGGCTCGGAGAGGTGGCGGAGGGCACCGTGGCCGAGGCCGTGGCGGGGGACGGCGCGCAGGTGTTCCTTGACGGTCTTCAGGGCGTGGCCCCAGTCCCCCCGGGGGACGTCGAGGGCGACGGGGTGGATGGTGGTGAACCAGCCGATCGTGCGGGACAGGTCCACGTCCTCGAAGAGCTCCTCGCGTCCGTGGCCCTCCAGGGCGACGGTGGTCGGGGAGCCGGTCCAGTCCGCGAGGGTGCGGCCGAGGGCGGTGAGCAGCACGTCGTTGATGCGGGTGCGGTAGGCGGCCGGGACCTGCTGGAGCAGGGCCTCGGTCTCGGCGCGGTCCAGGACGGTGGTGGCCGTCGCGGTGGCACCGAAGGTGTCGGGGGCGTCCGGGGTGTCGACGGGCAGCGGGCGCACGGAGTCCGCCGCGGCCTGCCAGTAGGGGAGTTCGTCGTCGAGGGCGCCCGCGCGGACGTGGGCGGTGAGCCGTTCCGACCATGCCCGGAAGCTGCTGGTGCGGGGGCCGGGTTCGGCTGGGAGGCCTGCGGCGAGCTGCGCGTGGACCCGTTCCAGGTCCTCCAGGAGGATCCGCCAGGACACCCCGTCCATCACGAGGTGGTGCACGGTGAGGAAGAGTCGGGGCGCGGTGCCGTCCGAGGAGCGCAGGAACACGCCCTTCAGCAGCGCGCCGTCGGCGAGGTCCAGGGACCGCCGTGCCTCCAGGGCGGCCGTTTCCGCGGCTGCGGCGTCGGCCGGTGCGACGTCCACGACGCGGAGGAGTCCGGCGGGGGCGGAGTCGGCGTACTCCTGCGCGGGCAGGGCGTCCCGGCCGGTGTAGCGCATGCGCAGGGCGTCGTGGTGGGCCACCAGGGCCTCCAGCGCCCGCTCCAGCAGGACCGGGTCGGTGTCCGGGGCCAGCTCCAGGTGCACCGACATCGCGTAGTGGTCCGGGGCGGCGGCGGTGTGCTCCTCGAAGAACCACCGCTGGATCGGGGTGAGCGGCACCGTGCCGCGGGCGGGTCCGGCGGCCGCGTCGGCGGTGGCGTCGGGGGTCACGGGGGCGACCACCGTGGACAGCGCGGCGATGCTCTGGTGGAGGAAGAGGGTCTTCGAGGTGAGGCGCAGACCGGCCTGGCGGGCGCGGGAGACGACCTGGATGGCGAGGATCGAGTCGCCGCCGAGGTCGAAGAAGTTGTCGTGGACGCCGACCCGGTCCACCCGCAGCACCTCGGCCCAGATCGTGGCGAGGGTCTCTTCGGTGGTGTCGCGCGGGGCCGCGTACGCGGTGCCGAGGTGGACGGCGTCGGCTTCGGGTGCGGGCAGGGCCCGCCGGTCGACCTTGCCGCTCGGGGTGAGCGGCAGGGCCTCGTGGGTGAGGAAGACCGCGGGGACCATGTGGTCGGGCAGCGAGCCCGTCAGGTGGGAGCGGAGTTCACCGGCGGTGAGTTCGCGGTCGGCGACGAGGTGGGCGACCAGCCGCTTGCGGCCTTCGGGGTCCTGGTGGACGACGACGACCGCGTCGCGGATCTCGGGGTGGCCGCCCAGCGCCGTCTCGATCTCGCCCAGTTCGATGCGGAAGCCGCGGACCTTCACCTGGTCGTCGGCGCGACCGAGGTACTCCAGCCGGCCGTCGGGGCGGCGGCGGGCCACGTCACCGGTGCGGTACATGCGCGTGCCGGGGGCGCCGTGGGGATCGGCCACGAACCGCTCCGCCGTGAGGCCGGGACGTCCGTGGTAGCCGCGCGCCAGGTGGGGTCCGGCCACGTACAGCTCGCCCGGGACGCCGACGGGCACCGGCTGGAGGGCGGCGTCGAGGAGGTGGACGACGGTGCCGGGCAGCGGGGCGCCGATGGGCGGCACCCCGGAGCCGGAGAGCGGCTCGCTCATCGTGGCGACGACGGTGGTCTCGGTCGGACCGTACGCGTTGATCATGCGGCGGCCCCGGGACCAGCGGTCCACCAGGTCGCCGGTGCTGGCCTCGCCGCCGACGACGAGGGTGCGGAGGGTCTCCAGTCCCTCGGGGACCAGGGTGGCGACGGCCGAGGGGGCCAGCAGGGCGTGGCTGACGCGGCGTTCGCGCAGGAAGGTCTGGAGGGCTTCGCCGACGAGGGGGCCGTGCGGCGGGAGCACGAGGGTGGCTCCGGCCGGCAGGGCCATGAGGATCTCCATCACGGCCCCGTCGAAGGACGCGGAGGCGAACTGGAGTACGCGGCTGCCCTCGGTCACCGCCAGACGTTCGATCTCGGCGGCGGCCAGGTTGCCGATGCCCCGGTGGGGGACGAGCACGCCCTTGGGGGTGCCGGTGGAGCCGGAGGTGTAGATGACGTACGCGAGGTCGTCCGGGCCGAGGGCGACGGCGGGGGCGTCGGCGGGACGGGTCGCGAGGAGGTCGCGGTCCGCGTCCAGGTCCGTCACCGTGGTCGTGGCGGGCAGTTCGGGAAGCTCGGACCGCAGGTGGGTGCGGGTGACCACGTGCGTGGCCCCGGAGTCGGCGAGCATGAACGCCAGGCGGTCCGCCGGGTAGTTCGGGTCCAGCGGCAGGTAGGCGGCTCCGGCCTTCATGATGCCGAGGAGGCCGACGACCAGGTCCGCGCCGCGCTCGACGCACAGCCCGACCAGGCGGCCCGGGCCGACGCCCTGGTCCATCAGGTGGTGGGCGAGGCGGTTGGCCCGCTCGTCCAGTGCGCGGTAGTCGAGGACGCCGTCGGCGTCCTCGACGGCCGGGGCGTCGGGGTGGAGCCGGGCGCGGGCGGCCACGAGCTCGGGGAAGGTGCCCGGCAGCGGGGCGGCGACCGGGCCCGCCGCGTGGCGCGGGACCTGCTCCTGCTCGGCCGCGGTGAGCAGCGGGAGCGTGGCCAGGGCACGGTCGGGTTCGGCGGCCGCGGCGGCGAGCAGGGTGGTGAGGTGGCCGCCGAAGCGGGCGATGGTCGACTCGTCGAACAGGGCGGTGGCGTAGCCGGCGCGCACCGTCAGGCCGGCGCCGGTCTCGAAGAACTCCACGGTCAGTTCGAAGGGGGCGGCCTCGCGGAGCACCGGGTGGTCGGTGACCTCCAGTCCGGGCAGCTCCGGTCGGCCGTGCGGGGCGTTCTGGAGGACGACCATGGCCTGGACGAGGGGGGTGCGGCTGGCGTCGCGGGTGGTGCCGACGGCCTCCACGAGGCGTTCGAACGGCACGTCCTCGTGGGCGAAGGCTCCGGCCGCCGTTTCCTTGACCCGGTCGAGCAGCTCGCCGAAGGTGCCGTCCGGTTCGACGTGCGAGCGCAGCACGACCGTGTTGACGAGGAAGCCGACCAGGTGCTCCAGGTCGCTCCGGCCCCGGCCGGAGGAGGCGGTGCCCACCGCGATGTCCGTCTGGCCCGTGTAGCGGGCGAAGACGGTCTTGACCGCGGCGGTGAGGGCCGTGAAGAGGGTGGTGCCGTGGTCCCGGGCGAGCGCCCGGACGGCGTCGGTGGTGTCGGCCGGGATCAGGAACTCGTGGACGGCTCCGGCGGAGGAGCGCAGCGCGGGGCGCGGCCGGTCGGTCGGCAGCTCCAGCGGGGTGATGCCCGCCAGCCGCTCCCGCCACCAGCCGAGCTGTTCCTCCAGCAGGCCGCCGCCTTCCAGGCGCCCTCGCTGCCAGGCGGCGAAGTCGGCGTACTGCACGGTCCGTTCCGGCAGGGTCGCGGGGCGGCCCTCGATCCGGGCGGCGTACAGCTCGCCGAGTTCACGGGTGACGATCCCGGTGGACCAGCCGTCGGTGACGATGTGGTGCATCCCGAGGACGCACACGTGCTCGTCCTCGGCCAGTCGGACCAGCAGCACCCGGACCAGCGGGCCGTTGCCCAGGTCGTAGGGCCGGGCGGTCGCCGCGCGGACGAGGCGGTCCAGCCGCTCCGGGCACTCCGCGGCCGGCACGTCCGTCAGGTCGGCGCTCTCCCACTCGGGCGGCAGGGACGGGTGCACGACCTGGACGCCGCGGCCGCCGGTGAAGCCGAAGGTGGTGCGCAGGGACTCGTGGCGGTCCGTGAGGTCGGTGACCGCGGCGCGCAGGGCCTCGGGGTCCAGGGCTCCGGTCATCCGCAGGCCGGTGGCGGTGTGGTACTCGGCGCTGCCGGGGTCGAAGTCCTCCAGGAACCAGAGACGCTGCTGGCCGAAGGACATCGGCAGCGGTGCGTCGCGGGGCACGGTGGGGATGCCCGCGTCCTCGGCTCCTTCCGTCGGCGCGAGGGAGGCCGCGAGGGAGGCGATGGTGGGGGTGTCGAAGAGGATCCGCGGGGAGAGCCGGATCCCGAGCGCACGGCGCATGTGGGAGACGGCGCGCACGGCGAGGATCGAGTTGCCGCCGAGGGCGAAGAAGTCGTCGTGGACGCCGACGCCGGTCAGGCCCAGGACCTCGGCCCAGACTCCGGCCAGGGTGTGTTCGGTGGCGTCGCGGGGCTCGGTGCGGCCCGCGGCGGGGGCCTCCTGCGCGGCGGCGGGGTCGGGCAGCGCCTTGCGGTCGATCTTGCCGTTGGGGGTGAGCGGCAGCGCGTCCAGGACGGTGATCGTGGCGGGGACCATGTGCGCCGGCAGGGCGGCGGCGAGGTGCTCGCGCAGAGCGGCGGCGTCCGGCCGGCGGTCGGGGGCCGCGGCGGAGACGTAGGCGAGCAGGTTGGTGTTGTGGGTCAGGACGACGCTCTGCGCCACGTCCGGGTGGCCCGCGAGGGCGCTCTCGATCTCGCCGAGCTCGATGCGGAAGCCGCGGACCTTCACCTGGTCGTCGGCGCGCCCCAGGTACTGGAGGGTGCCGTCGGGGAGTCGGCGGGCGATGTCCCCGGAGCGGTACATGCGCTCGCCGGGGGCGCCGTAGGGGTCGGCGACGAACCGCTCCGCCGTGAGGCCGGGGCGGCCGTGGTAGCCGCGGGCGAGGCCGATGCCCGCGATGTAGAGCTCGCCCCGGACGCCGACGGGGACGGGGCGGAGGGCTTCGTCGAGGACGTGGACGCGGAAGTTGGCGATCGGGGTGCCGATGGGCGGGACCGTGTTGCCGGAGAGCGGGGCGCTCATGGTGGCGCAGACGGTGGTCTCGGTGGGCCCGTAGGCGTTGATCATCCGGCGGCCCCGGGACCAGCGGGCCACCAGGTCGCCGGTGCTGGCCTCGCCCGCCACGACCAGGGTGGCGCCGGCCGGCAGGCCGTGGCCCTCGGGCAGCACGGCGACGGTGGCCGGGGTCAGGGTGGCGTGGGTGACGCCGTGTTCGGCGGCGTAGGCGGCCAGCGGCTCGCCGGGGGCCAGCGTCTCCTTGCTGCCCATGACCAGGGTGGCGCCGGTCAGCAGCCCCATGCACACCTCCCAGAAGGCGGCGTCGAAGCTGGTGGAGGCGAACTGGAGCACCCGGCTGCCGGGGGCCACGTCGAAGGCTTCGGCCTGGACGGCGGCGAGGTTGCCGATGCCGGCGTGCGGGACGAGCACGCCCTTGGGGCGGCCGGTGGAGCCGGAGGTGTAGATGGCGTACGCCAGGTCGTCCGGGGCCAGTTCCACGCCGGGGTCCGTGGCGGGGCGGGCCTCGATCTCGTCCCGGTCGGCGGTGAGGTCCACGAGCCGGGCGCCGGTGGCGGGCAGGCGGTCGGCCGTGCCGCTCTGGGTCACGACGAGGCGGGCGCCGGAGTCGGTGAGCATCCAGGACAGCCGGTCGGTGGGGTAGGCCGGGTCCAGGGGCAGGTAGGCGGCCCCCGCCTTCATGATGCCGAGGAGGCCGACGGCCAGGGCGGCGCCGCGCTCGGTGCACAGGCCGATGAGCTCGCCCCGGCGGGCTCCGAGGGACTTCAGGTGGTGCGCGAGCCGGTTGGCCCGCTCGTCGAGTTCGCGGTAGGTGACCGGGCCCCGCTCGTCGACGACGGCGACGGCGTCCGGGCGGGCGGCGGCGTGCACCGCGTACAGCTCGGGGAAGGACGCGGTGGGCACGGGGCGGGCCGTGTCGTTCCAGGTCCGGACGGACTGCTCGAACTCGTCGGGGGTGAGCAGGGGAAGGGCGGCCACGGGGCACGCGGGGTCGTCCTGCGCGGCGTCGAGGAGGACGCACAGGTGGCCCGCCAGGCGGGCCGCGGTGGCCTCGTCGAAGAGGGCGGTGCTGTAGCGCAGCCGCAGTCGTCCGTCGGCGGGCGAGAGCTCCACCGACAGATCCAGCGGATCGAACTCGCGCATCCGGAGCGGGAGTTCGTCGGGCATCGCCACCATGACCTGGACGAAGGGGGTGATGCCGGTGTCGCGCTCGGGGGCCAGCGCCTCGATGAGCGCGTCGAGCGGGAGGGCGTCGTGGCGGAGGGCGTCGGCCAGTGCCGCGGCCGCGTCCCGGCGCAGCCGGGCGCAGGTCGCGGAGGCGTCGACCCCCGTGCGCAGGACGACGGTGTGGCCGGTGCGCGCGGAGACCGTGCCGAGGGCGATGTCCTCCTGGCCGGAGTGCCGGTTCAGGAGCGCGAGCACGGCGGCGACGAGGTCGGCGGCGTCCGTGCCGGATCGCGGGGTGAACTCCCGCTCGTGGACGGCGGTGTCGGGTACGCGGACGATCGGGCGGGGCCGGTCGGCGGGCAGTTCGACCGGGTCGACGTCCGTCAGTCGACCGCGCCAGAACTCCACCTGGGCGGGCAGATGATCGACCGTCACGTCGGCGCGAGCCACGTTGTACCTCCAGTAGGGGTGGCTTCCGGGCAGGGACGACGCCGTGGGGGCATGCCCGGAAGCCGGCATAAGGGTGCGGAAAGAGTGGGTGGGGTGGTGGCGCGGCGGGCGCCTCGGGGGCGCACCGGGCCGCGCGGCCGGGGTGCCGGACACCGGGCGCCCGGCGTCGGGCCGGGTCGGGCGGTGGGGCGCCGGGTCGGTGGAGCCGGCGCGACGGGGCGCGGGGCTTCGGCGCTCCCCGACGCGGGGCGTCGGGGCCGGCGGCACACGGCACGGGTCCGTGCGTGACACTCGGCCGGGCGGGCGCCGGACCGCGCCCCGGTCGGGCGCGGCCGTGGCGCGGCCTCCTCCGCCCGGGGCGGGGAGGCC
>NZ_JBEOSD010000169.1:0-17068 GCF_040302735.1 Streptomyces sp. NPDC097619
GGCTCCGGCGGGGGCACGCCCTGTCGGGCGCGGGGCGCACCTGATTGAATCGCCCTCGCGAGGGCGCCGTCGGGCGCATCGGGATTCTCGGGGAGTGCGCACATGAACGACGGCCGTCCGTCCGCTGCCGCGGAGCCGGAGCCGGGCCCGCGCACCGGTTCCGTGGCGTGGTGGAGCCGCCCGGAGCCCGCCGGCGGAGGGAAGCCTGGCCCGGGTCCGGTCGCGGCCCCCGGCGCGGCCGAGATCGCCGCCGCGCCCGCCGTTCCGACCGCCGAGGCGCCCGTCCCCGTCGACGCGTCCGCCGCCGGAGCCGCCCCGCAGTGGTGGAGCCGGCCCGTTGCCCCGGTGCCCGCGCCACCGGCGCCCGTCCCGACCGGTCCGGGAGGCGCCCCGGGCCCCCGCTACGACCCCTGGGCCACGCCCGGACCGCTCCACCTGGTGGATGCCTCCGGTCCGCGCCGGCCGCGCACGTCCGTGCTGGTCGTGGTGGGCCTGGTCGCCGCCCTGTTGATCGGCGGCACCGGCGGGGCGCTGGGCGCCTGGTTGGAGAGCAACGGCAGCACCACCCTCGAACTCGCCGCCCCCGAGCTTCCCGAGGGCGCCGCCGCTCCGGGCGCCGCGGCCGCCCCGCAGGGCGTGGCCGGGATCGCGGCCCGGGCGCTGCCCGGGGTGGTCACCCTGCACGTGGAGGGCGGCGGGGGCGGGGGCACCGGCACGGGCTTCGTCCTCGACGGCAAGGGCCACATCCTGACCAACAACCACGTGGTGGACAACGCGGCCGGGACCGGCCGGATAACGGTCACCTTCAGCGGCGGCGAGACCGCCCCGGCGAAGATCGTCGGCCGGGACGCCGGGTACGACCTGGCGGTGGTGCGGGTCACCGGGGTGAAGGGGCTGAGCCCGCTGCCGCTGGGCGACTCCGACGCGGTCCGGGTGGGCGATCCGGTCGTCGCCATCGGCGCCCCCTTCGACCTCTCCAACACCGTGACCTCGGGGATCATCAGCGCCAAGGAGCGTCCGATCACGGCGGGCGGTCAGGCCGAGGACGGCAGCGACGTCAGCTACGTGGACGCCCTCCAGACCGACGCGCCCATCAACCCGGGCAACTCCGGCGGCCCGCTGCTGGACCACCGGGGTCGGGTGATCGGCATCAACAGCGCGATCCGCTCCGCCGACAGCGGGGGCAAGGAGGACGAGGAGGAGGGCTCCCGGCAGCCGGGCAGCATCGGCCTCGGCTTCGCCATCCCGGTCAACCAGGGGCGTCGGGTGGCCCAGGAGCTGATCGACCACGGCCGGGCCACGCACCCCGTCATCGGGGTGACCCTCGACATGGAGTACGCCGGTGACGGCGCCCGGGTGGGCACCGGGGAGGGTTCCGGCGGCAAGCCGCCCGTGACCCCCGGCGGGCCCGCCGCGAAGGCGGGGATCCGGCCCGGTGACGTGATCACCCGGGTGGACGGCACCCGGGTCCACAGCCCTGAGGAACTGATCGTCAAGATCCGGGCCCGCCGCCCGGGTGAGACCCTGACCCTGACGGTGGTGCGCGCGGCGCGGGAGCGCCGGGTCACCCTGGTCCTCGGCTCCGCCTCCGGTTCCTGACCCCGTCCGACGGGGCCGCGGCCCCGAAACAGTTACTGCCGAGGTACCGACCTGCGACGGGCGGCGGGTACCGTTGTCGGGGCCCGCAGCGACAGAACCGAGGAGCGGCAAGGTGTTCACTGACATAGGCGGACTCGAGCTGCTGACGCTCGTGGTCATCGCCGTGCTGGTCTTCGGCCCGGACAAGCTGCCGAAGGTGATCCAGGACGTCATGGGGTTCATCCGCAAGGTCCGGGAGTTCTCCGACAACGCCAAGCAGGACATCCGCTCCGAGCTGGGCCCGGAGTTCAAGGACTTCGAGTTCGAGGACCTGAACCCCAAGACGTTCATCCGCAAGCAGTTCTCGGAGAACGACGACTTCAAGGAGATCCGCAGCAGCCTGGACCTCCGCAAGGAGATGGACGAGGTCGCCGACGCCGTCAACGGGCGCGAGGCCCTCCCCGAGGCGTCCAACGGATCCGTCACCGACCTGACCAAGAAGCCCGCCCCGCCCGCCGAAGAGGGCCGCGCCCGCTTCGACATCGACGCCACCTGATCCGTCGCCTTCCGGGCGTACCGGACCGGGGTGGCTATCCTCCATCTGTCCGGATCCGGGACGCCCGAGGGGGGCGGGCCACTCCGGACCCCACGGAACGAGAGGCGGCCGGACTGATGGAGACCACGAGCCGGGTAGGCGTTCAGCAGGGAGTCCAGCCGGCGGGGCAGCCCGACGCGGCCCCGGACGGTCCCGAGCGGACGGATCCCGGGGCACCACCGCAGGAGCGGCCCACGGGCGAGGCGAAAGCCCCGGAGGAGGCGCCCGGCCCGGACCATACCGGGACGCCGCCCGCCGTTCCGGCGGCCCGGCGGACCGCCGAGGGCTATCTGAAGGCGGCCTTCCCCTGGTACGGGCTGGACGAGGCGTTCACCGGCCCCCGATGGCTGATGCAGGTGGGGACCGCGGCCGACGGCACCGTCGAGCACGGTTCGGTGGGCCACGGCGACGAGCCCACCGTGCGCAGCGAGGCCACGGGCGCCGAACGGGAGCGGTTCGCCGTGGTGATCACCGTGGCCAGCAGCCCCAACCGGCGCTCCGGCGACGGCACCGGGGTCCTGGAGGCCACCTCGGTCTCCTCGGCGGCCTGGCTGGCCGGCTCGGGCCTGCTGGCCTTCACCTGGCCCGGCACCATGGACCACGGGCTCCGCGCCGACTGGCTGGACCAGCAGACCGAGTGCGCCTGGGAGCTGGCCGACGACCTCGACGGACCCGACTGGTCCTCGCTCTCCCTCCCCGTGGACGGGCAGCCCACCGCCTTCCACTACCGGGAGTCCGAGTTCGGCTGGGTGCTCGCCGGCACCACCCCCGACGGGGCCCACCTCGGCGCGTACGGCCGGGGCATGAGCGCCTACGGGCTGGCCTTCGCCCAGGTCGGCGACATCACCGCCTACGAGTAGTCCGTACGGCCCGGGGCCACCCGCGCGGCCCCCGGACACGCCCGAGGGGGCACCGCCGACCGGCGGTGCCCCCTCGGTGCTCGTGGGAGCTCAGAACTTGTTGCGCGGGGTGATCCCCAGGGACATGCCCGACAGGCCGCGGGCGCGGCCGCCGAGCTTGCCGGCGATGGCGCGCAGCGCGGCGCCGGCGGGGGAGTCGGGGTCGGCCAGGACCACCGGCTTGCCCTCGTCGCCGCCCTCGCGCAGCCGCACGTCGATCGGGATCTGGCCCAGCACCGGGACGGTGGCGCCCGTGGTGCGGGTCAGACCGTCGGCCACCATCTGGCCGCCGCCGCTGCCGAACACGTCCACCATTTCGTCGCAGTGCGGGCAGGGCAGGCCCGACATGTTCTCGACCACGCCGACGATCTTCTGGTGGGTCTGCACGGCGATGGAGCCGGCGCGCTCCGCCACCTCGGCCGCCGCCTGCTGCGGGGTGGTGACCACGAGGATCTCGGCGTTGGGCACCAGCTGGGCCACGGAGATCGCGATGTCGCCGGTGCCCGGGGGCAGGTCGAGCAGGAGCACGTCCAGGTCGCCCCAGAACACGTCCGCGAGGAACTGCTGGAGCGCCCGGTGCAGCATCGGGCCGCGCCACACCACGGGGGCGTTGCCCGGGGTGAACATGCCGATGGAGATGACCTTCACGCCGTTCGCCGACGGCGGCATGATCATGTTCTCGACCTGGGTGGGCTTGCCCTCCACACCCAGCATGCGGGGCACGCTGTGGCCGTAGATGTCGGCGTCGACCACGCCCACCTTCAGCCCGTCGGCTGCCATGGCGGCGGCCAGGTTGACGGTCACGGAGGACTTGCCGACCCCGCCCTTGCCGGAGGCCACGCAGTAGACGCGGGTCAGGGAGCCCGGACGGGCGAAGGGCACCTCGCGCTCGGCCTGACCGCCGCGCAGGGCCGTCGCCAGCTCCTTGCGCTGCTCGTCGCTCATCACGTCCAGGGAGACCTCCACGGCGGTCACGCCGGGGACCTTCAGGACGGCCTCGGAGACGTTCTTGGTGATGGTCTCCCGCATGGGGCAGCCCGACACCGTCAGGTACACCGTGACGGCGACCGCGCCGCCCTCGCCGACCTCCACCGACTTGACCATGCCGAGTTCGGTGATCGGCCGGTGGATCTCGGGGTCGTTGACCGTCGCCAGGGCCTCCAGGATCGCGTCCTGCTCGGGCACGGCGGCGGAAGGTGTCTCGGTAGCCATGAACCCGATGGTACGGCCCGTCAGCGGGCCCCGGGAAAGGGTCCGCGGTCGGCTTCGTCACTCTCCGCCGGGAACATCCGCCGCTCGTCCATCTCCTTGATCAGGTCCTGGAACTCGGAGCGGATCCAGTCGCGCGTGGCGACCTCGCCCAACCCCATCCGCAGGGCCGCGATCTCCCTCGTCAGGTACTCGGTGTCCGCGATGGACCGCTCGTTCTGCTTGCGGTCCTGCTCCAGGTTGACCCGGTCCCGGTCGTCCTGCCGGTTCTGCGCCAGAAGGATCAGCGGGGCCGCGTAGGAAGCCTGGAGCGACAGCGCCAGGGTCAGGAAGATGAAGGGGTACTCGTCGAACTTCAGTGCCGCCGGGGCGAAGATGTTCCACAGCACCCACACCACGATGACCAGGGTCATCCAGACGATGAACCGGCCCGTGCCGAGGAACCGCGCGATCCGCTCCGAGACCCGCCCGAAGGCCTCCGGGTCGTACTCGGGCAGCAGCCGCTGCCGCGAGGGCTTCGGCTGGTCCAGGCGCACCCGGGACCGACCGCCGCCGCTCCCGGAACCGCCGCCCTGGCCGGCCTTGGCCCGCTCGCCCCGGCCGCCCTCCCGGTCGGCCCGGTCCCGGGCCCGCTCCGCGAGGTCCTCCAGCCGGTCGGCGAGACGCTGCTCGCGGGTCTCCCGGCCCTGCTTGCCGCGTTCAGTGCCCATGGACGGCCTCCTCGGCGTGGAAGCCCGTCTCGCGCCAGTCCTCGGGCAGCAGGTGGTCCAGTACGTCGTCCACGGTGACCGCGCCCAGCAGCGAACCGCTCTCGTCCACCACCGGCACCGCCACCATGTTGTAGGCCGCCAGGAAGCTGGTCACCGAGGCCAGCGAGGCGTCCGGGCGCAGCGGGGACAGGTCGGTGTCCACGATCGAACCCACCAGCGTGAACGGCGGGTCCCGCAGCAGCCGCTGGAAGTGCACCATGCCCAGGTACTTGCCGGTGGGGGTCTCGTCCGGCGGACGGCACACGTACACCTGCGCCGCCAACGCCGGGGACAGGTCGGCCTGCCGCACCCGGGCCAGGGCGTCGGCCACCGTGGAGTCCGGCCGCAGCACGATCGGCTCGGTGGTCATCAGACCGCCCGCGGTGTTCTCCTCGTACGACAGCAGTCGCCGCACGTCCGCGGCGTCCTCGGGCTGCATCAGCGTCAGCAGCCGCTCCTGGTCGTCCTCGGGCAGCTCGGAGAGCAGGTCGGCGGCGTCGTCGGGGTCCATCGCCTCCAGGACGTCCGCGGCCCGCTCCTCCTTCAGCTTCCCGATGATCTCGATCTGGTCGTCCTCGGGCAGCTCCTCCAGGACGTCCGCGAGCCGGTCGTCGTCGAGGGCGTTGGCCACCTCGGCCCGCCGCTTCGGCGTCAGGTGGTGCAGGACGTTGGCCAGGTCCGCGGCGCGCATCTGCTCGAAGGTCGCGACCAGGTTCTCGGCGCCCTGACCGTCCTCCTCCAGCGAGAAGCCGGTCACCGCCGACCACTCGACCGTCAGGGTCTCCCCGCGGCGGCGCAGCGCCCCGCCCTTGCCCTTGCGGACGAAGATCTTGTCGATCTCCCAGTCCCGGCGGGCCGGCAGCTGCTGGATGGCCACGTCCAGGACGGTGACCTCCTCGCCGCCGTTGACCAGGCTCACCCGGCGGTCCAGCAGTTCCCCGAGGACCATCCGCTCGGTGGGCCGTTGTTCGAAGCGCCGCATGTTGACCACGCCGGTGGTGATGACCTGGCCGGACTCCACGCCCGTCACCCGGGTCATCGGCAGGAAGATCCGCCGCCGGCTGACCACCTCCACCACCAGGCCCAGCAGCCGCGGCGGCCGGCCGCCCACCCGCAGCATCGCCACGAGGTCCCGGACGCGGCCCACCTGGTCGCCGTTGGGGTCGAAGACGGGCACGCCCGCGAGGTGGGAGACGAAGATCCGGGGGGCGCCTGCTGCCATCCGTGCGCCTCCTTGTGAACCCGCTCCATGAACCGTTTCGCCTCGTGCGGCTCCCAGGCTAGCCCGTCACCGGGCCCGCCGCCCTGGTGGGGGCACCCGGCCCTGCGCCGCCCGGGTACGCTGCCTGCTGCATCCAGACCGGACGAGAGGCGGCCCGCCCGTGATCCCTTCCCCCCCGGCCGCCCGGCTCCGCCGGGCCGCCCTCGTCGGCGTGCTGTGCGCGGGGCTGGCCCTGACCGCCACCGGCTGCGGGGAGGACCCCGACAAGGGCACCAACGGCGTGGGCAAGCTGGCCCCGGAGAAGATCGAGGCCGAGGCCCGGACCGCCGCCTCCGCCGCCTCCGCCGTCCGGCTGTCGGGCACCGTCGTCACCGCGGGCAAGTCCTTCACCCTCGACATGCGGCTGAAGGCCGACGGCGGTTCCGGCAAGGTGCAGTCCTCGGGCTCCTCCTTCGAGCTGCTGCGCGTGGGCGACCAGCTGTACCTGAAGGCCGACGCGGCCTTCTGGGAGCACGGCGCCCCCGGCGAAGAGGCCGGCGGCGGCTCCGGCACCCCCTCCGGTGCTCCCGGGGGCGAGGACGGGGACGACAGCGCCGCCGACAAGCTCGGCGGGAAGTTCGTGAAGGTCCCCGAGGGCGACCCCGCCTACAAGCAGCTGCGCGGGTTCACCGACAAGAAGACCCTGCTCGACGGGCTGCTCGGCCTGCACGGAAAGCTGGAGAAGGGCGCGTACCGGAAGATCGGCACGGTCCGCACCGTCGAGCTGAAGGTGGACGGCGGCACGGGCGGCCGGCTGGACGTCTCCCTCATCGGCACCCCCTACCCGCTGCGCCTGGAGCGCGCGGGCGGCGCGGGCACCGTGGAACTGGCCGACTGGGGCCGTCCCTTCACCCTGGCCCCGCCCCCGGAGGACCAGACCGTCGACTACGGCTCGCAGCTGCCCACCGGCTCCTCTTCCTGAACCCGGCCCGGCGCCGACCCGACACGGGCCCGGCGCCGACTCAGCGGCCGCGCCGCTTCCTCTTCAGCAGCAGCTTCGGCAGACCGGCCGGCACGGGCTCACGGGTGGTCGCGGGGGAGGGCAACGGGGCCGCGGCCAGCGAACCCGAGGGCGGCTCGGCGACCACCGCCACCGGCTCCAGCCGCCACAGCACGCACTCCCGGGCCCAGCGCTCCGTCATCCGCTCGGAGTCTGGGGCGTTCAACCGCTTGCCCTTCAGCTCCGCCACGGCCGCCTCCCAGCGCTCCGAACCGGGCTCCAGCCGCACCACCGCGGCCGTCCAGGCCACCAGCCGGCCGCCCTTGTCCTTGCTGCGCACGGTGACCTCGGCGGTCCCGCCGTCCGCGAGCTCCGGCAGCGGCTGCTCGCCGGGGCCGTCGCCGAGCACGTGCGCGGCCCCGTCGATCCAGGCGTGCCACAGGGCCCGGTCGGGCCCGGCGCCCCGGACCCAGACGAGACCGGACTTCTTCGTGGCCTCCTCGACGAGGGCCAGGTCGAGCGTGCTGAGAGTCATGGCCGCAAGGGTAGGGCTTCAGAGCCAGCCGTTGCGCCGGAGGGCCCGGTGGATGGTGAAGCAGATCCCGACGATCGCGCACATCACCATCGGGTAGCCGTAGCGCCACTGGAGCTCCGGCATGTGCTCGAAGTTCATCCCGTACACCCCGCAGATCATCGTCGGCACCGCGATGATCCCCGCCCACGAGGTGATCTTCCGCATGTCCTCGTTCTGGGCCACCGTGGCCTGCGCCAGGTTCGCCTGGAGGATCGAGTTCAGCAACTCGTCGAAGCCCACCACCTGCTCGTGGACCCGACTCAGGTGGTCGGCCACGTCCCGGAAGTACTTCTGGATGCCGGGGTCGACCAGCCGCATCGGCCGCTCGCTCAGCAGCTCCATGGGCCGCTGGAGGGGCACCACCGCCCGCTTGAACTCCAGCACCTCGCGCTTCAGCTGGTAGATCCGCCCGGCGTCCGCCCCGCGCGGACTGCCCTTGGCGGGGGCCGCGAAGACCGCGCTCTCCACCTCGTCGATGTCGTCCTGCACCGCCGCCGCCACCGCGAGGTAGCCGTCCACCACGTGGTCGGCGATCGCGTGGAGGACCGAGGACGGCCCGGCGGCCAGCAGCTCCGGCTCCCCCTGGAGCCGGTGCCGCAGCCCCTTCAGGGAGCCTTGACCGCCGTGCCGGACCGTGATGACGAAGTCCCGACCCGTGAAGCACATGACCTCGCCGGTGGCCACGACCTCGCTGGTGGCGGTCAGCTCGGCGTGCTCGACGTAGTGCACGGTCTTGAAGACGGTGAAGAGGATGTCGTCGTACCGCTCCAGCTTCGGCCGCTGATGGGCGTGGACCGCGTCCTCCACGGCCAGCGGGTGCAAGCCGAACTCGGCCGCGATGCCCGCGAATTCGGCCTCCGTGGGCTCGTGCAACCCGATCCACACGAACCCGCCCTCCGCCCGCGCCCGGCGCATCGCCTCGCGCGGGGACAGACAGCCCCCCGGCTGCCGACGGCCGTCCCGGTAGACGGCGCAGTCGACCACGGCCGTCCCGGACGGCAGGACGCAGGCGGGGTCGTGCGGGAGGTGCGGGTTCTTGCGCAGCGAAGGACGGACGACTGCGCGCAGGTCACGGATCATCGACATGGCAGGCTCCTTCGCACGGCGTGCGGCGCCGTGCGGACAGGACCCTCCGCCGCTGCGGGGCGAGCGGGGGGAACAGGACGGGAGGTGACAGTTCTGCCGTCGCTCTTCCTGGGACGAAAGCGGCCCGCCGCCGATCAGGAGACCGGCCGGGACCGAGGTCCGGGAGCCGGGAACACGCGGGTCAGCGGGACCCGGGCGAAAGGGTGCGGGCCGTCGGGGAAGAGCGATTGGTACTGCACGATCGACTTCGGTCCACCGCAGCCCCACCTCCTCCGGCCGGTCCCCCGTGGGGGATGTCCTCGCGCCGGGGCACTGAAGCACCGCTTCTGCGAGCTGCCCCGACCAGCGGTCAACACTATCAGCCGATAGATGGTCAAGAGCGTTCCTTTACCCGGCTGATAGGAGTTCTATGCTCGCGACATGGCAGAAGTTCTCGCTCTCGTAGAAGCCCGGCTCCGCACCGCCCTCGGCGAGCCCGACGCCCGCGCCTCCGTCACCTTCCTCGGCACCGACCGCGTCGAGGTGCTCCGGTTCACCGACGGCGAGGTGATCCGCTACGCCACCCTCGGCATGTCCGCCCACCCCATGACCGATCCCACGGCCGTGCTCGCCGACCCGCTGCGCGGCCCGCGCGCCGAACTGGTCCTCTCCGTAAGGGCCGTGCCCCGCGAGGTGGCCGACACCGACAAGCTGCTGCGCCCGCTGGCCGTGCTGGCCGCCTCCCCCCAGGTGGAGGGGCTCGTGGTGGCCCCCGGAGCCTCCCTTGACCTGGGCGAGCCGCTCTGGCCCGGGGCGGGCTTCAGCTCCGTGCTGGTGGCCGAGCCCGGCGGCCTGGTCGAGGACCTGGAGCTGGACGAGCCCCTGGAGCCGGTCCGCTTCCTCCCGCTGCTGCCCATGACCGCGAACGAGGCGGCCTGGAAGCGGGTCCACGGGGCCGCCGCGCTCCAGGAGCGGTGGCTCGCCGGCGGCACCGATCTGCGCGACCCGCGCCGCACCGCCGTGGCCCTCGACGACTGACGGCCGCCACGGGGGGTACGCATCGCATCCGGACGGGTGATCGTCCCTTGACGCGGCGGCGGCCGGGGAGGAGCGTGGCTCTTTATGAGGGGTGAACCGAGTTGCCCTAAGTGCGGTGGCCGGGTCAGGGCGCCCGGACTCTTCTCCGATTCCTGGCAGTGCGGCGCCCACGGCGCCGTCCAGCCGCTGCAACCGGTCATCCCGCCCAGTGTCGAGGGGCTCGGGGTGGTGGTGAACCGCGCCCGGGTCCCGGTCTGGATGCCGTGGCCGCTCCCCGTGGGCTGGCTCTTCACCGGTGTGGCCTGCGCGGGGGACGACCGCAGCGGGGGCCGCGCCACCGCCGTGGCCTGCACCGGGCCGGGGCCCCTGGGCGGGATGGGCGAGCTGGTCCTGGTCGCGGAGGAGCTGGGCGTCGGGCTCGGCTCCCGGTACGCGGGCATCGACGGCCCGGACCCGGGCCCGCACATCGACATCTCGGCCACCCCGCACGCCAAGGTGGTCGCCGCGGGCCGTCCCACCCCGCTCTGGCACGTCACCGGCACCCCCGACGACCGGGCGGTCTTCGCCGGCGAGGCCCGCGGGATATGGCTGTGGGCGGTGGTCTGGCCGGAGCAGTCGGGCCTGCTGATGTACGACGAGCTGGTCCTCACCGACCTGCGGGACGCCGGGGCCGAGGTGGAACTGCTGCCCTGCGGGGCATTGAGCCCGAGGATCCTGGCGGCGGACTGACCGGAGGCGGGGCCGCCGGGCCGGCGGCCTCCCCACCCCGGCCTCCGTCACCCCCCGCCCGCGGGTGGGCGACGCGCCGGCCGAGGGGGCTCCGGCGCCCGGTTATCCTGAGGTGTCCCCCTTCCGTCCCGCTGCCCCTGGAGCCGTGCCGTGCGCATCGACCTGCACGCCCACTCCACGGCCTCCGACGGGACGGACACCCCGGCCGAGCTGGTGCGCAACGCCGCCGCGGCCGGGCTGGACGTGGTGGCGCTGACCGACCACGACACCGTCGGCGGGTACGCCGAGGCCCTGGCCGCGCTGCCGGAGGGGCTCACCCTGGTCACCGGCGTGGAGCTGTCCTGTCGCCTCGACGGGGTCAGCATGCACCTGCTGGGCTACCTCTTCGACCCGACCGAGCCCGAGTTCGCCCGCGAGCGCGAGCTGGTCCGGGACGACCGGGTGCCCCGGGCCCGGGCCATGGTCGCCAAGCTCCGCGAGCTGGGCGTACCGGTCACCTGGGAGCAGGTCGCCCGGATCGCCGGGGACGGCTCGGTGGGCCGTCCGCACCTGGCCACCGCCCTCGTCGAGCTGGGCGTGGTGCCCACGGTCTCCGACGCCTTCACCCCGGAATGGCTGGCCGACGGCGGTCGCGCGCACGCCGGCAAGCACGAGCTGGACCCCTTCGAGGCGGTCCGGCTGGTCAAGGCCGCCGGCGGCGTCACGGTGTTCGCGCACCCGGCCGCCGTCAAGCGCGGTCAGGTGGTCCCGGAGGAGTCGATGGCCGCCCTCGCGGCGGCCGGCCTCGACGGGATCGAGGTCGACCACATGGACCACGACCCCGCCACCCGGGCCCGGCTGCACGGGCTCGCCGCCGAGCTCGGCCTGCTGGCCACCGGTTCCAGCGACTACCACGGCAGCCGCAAGACCTGCCGACTCGGGGAATACACCACCGACCCCGAGATCTACGGCGAGATCACCCGCCGTGCCTTCGGGGCCTTCCCCGTTCCCGGCGCGGGCGGACCGGCCGGCGTCTGACGGTTCTCCGGACCGGACCTCCGCCCCGAGCGGCCGGGTCCGGTCTTCGGTCCGCCCCTCGGGCGGAACCTCCTCCTCCGGTCCGACGGTCCGGTCCCGCGCGCCGTCGCGGCGTCCGGCGGCGGACCGTCGCGGAGTTCCGTGGACGCCCACCCCCGCGCCCCTGTTCACCAGACTCTTCCCGCAAGGCCATCACTGTGTTCGACGTCGCCGTCTTCGGTTCCCTCTTCCTCACCCTGTTCGTGATCATGGATCCCCCGGGGATCACCCCGATCTTCCTGGCGCTGACCTCCGGTCGTCCGGTCAAGGTCCAGCGGCGGATGGCCTGGCAGGCCGTCTGTGTGGCCTTCGGGGTCATCGCCGTCTTCGGGATCTGCGGTCAGCAGATCCTCGACTACCTGCACGTCTCCGTGCCCGCCCTGATGATCGCCGGCGGTCTGCTGCTGCTCCTGATCGCCCTGGACCTGCTGACCGGCAAGACCGACGAGCCCAAGCAGACCAAGGACGTCAACGTGGCGCTGGTCCCGCTGGGCATGCCGCTGCTGGCCGGGCCCGGCGCGATCGTCTCGGTGATCCTCGCGGTCCAGAAGGCCGACGGGGTCTCCGGTCAGGTCTCGGTCTGGGCCGCGATCATCGCCATGCACGTGGTGCTCTGGCTGGTCATGCGCTACTCGCTGGTGATCATCCGCGTCATCAAGGACGGGGGCGTGGTGCTGGTGACCCGCCTCGCGGGCATGATGCTCTCCGCGATCGCCGTCCAGCAGATCATCAACGGCGTGCTCCAGGTGGTCCGCGCCGCCTGACCGTGTGCGTCCGCGCAGCGGAACGCCCCCGGACCGTTCGGTCGCGGGGGCGTTTCACGTCTGTGCCGCGGTGGCGCGGCGGGGGCGGCCGGCGCGGTGCGCGCGGCCCTGCCTTCAGGAGGACGCGGTCCCTGCCGGTCGGATGAGGATGCGCTGGCCCATCGCGGCGGCCTGCTGCACGATCCGGTTGACGGAGGCGGCGTCGACGACCGTACTGTCCACGGCGGTGCCGTCGACGTCGTCCAGGCGCAGAATCTCGAAGCGCACGGCTTCTCCCTTCGTCGGTGTTCTCCCTGCAAAGGTCTTAACGAAGTGTAAGGGGCAAACATTCCCTACGCTAAGGAAATTTTTTCACTGGCTAATTACCGGCTCATCGAGACGGGGATGAGCAGCCGGTGATCGCCCTCCGGTCCGGTCGGAGTGTGGCCCCGGTCACATGAAGAACCCTAGGGGAGAAATCCGGGACGCGCCCGTTCGGCCCAACGGGCAGAAACGTGCTACGCGCCCTCGGAACCGACCGCCGCGGAGCCCCGCGGACCGGCCTCGCAAGCGGTCCAGAACGAGGCCAGGGCCTCGGCGGTCGTCTGCGGGTCCTCGGCGTTGGGGGAGTGTTCCGTGCCCGGGACCACCACCCGCCGGGCCCCGAGGCGCCGGGCCATGTCGTCCATCCGGGGGACGGGCCAGGCGTAGTCCACCGCCCCGGAGAGCACCAGCAGCGGCAGCCCGGCCCCTTCCGCGGCGACCCGCAGCTCCGCGACCCGGTCCGGCTCGGAGACCAGCAGCCGCCCCGTGGCCATCAGCTGCTCGGGCACCGTCGCCAGCCAGCGCGCCTCCAGGAAGGCCGCCAGCTCGGGCCCGTCCGGCACGGTGTCGGGGGCGTCCATGGCCCGCATCGCCGCCCAGATCCCCGGCATGTCCTCGCCCATGGCCTCCAGGGCCGACACCAGCAGCCGGGTCCGCTCCCGCTGCTCCTCGGCGATGGCCGCCGGGCCGCTGCTCATGAGGGTCAGGCTCCGGAAGCTCCCCGGCTCCCGGATCACCGCGGCCCGGCTGATCAGGCCGCCCAGCGAATGCCCCACCAGGTGCGGGGTCCCGCCGAGCGCGGCGGCCTGCGCCAGTACGTCCAGGGCCAGCTCCTCGCGGGCGTAGGCGGACTCCGTGCGCGGGCCGCGGCTCTGGTGCTGGCCCCGGCCGTCCACGGCCACCGTCCGGTACCCGGCGGCCGCCAGCGGCTCCAGCAGCCCGATGAAGTCCTCCTTGCTGCCGGTGAACCCGGGGACCAGCAGGGCGGTGCCCCGGACCGGCCCGGCGGGCAGGGCCTCGTGCGCGGCGAACTCCCCGCGCGCGGTGCGCAGGGTCAGGGGGCGGGCGCAGGCGGGCGGCGAAAGGCGCGGAGGCTTGCTCATGGGCTCAACCTACCGGCCCGTAACACGCCGGAGGCCCGGCCCCTCGGAAGGGGGCCGGGCCTCTCGGTACGGCGGGAAACCGGGGACTCAGCCCTCGGTCGCGCCCTCGGCCGGAGCGACCGTCTTGCGGGTCCGGGTGCGCCGGCGCGGGGCCGCGGGGGCCTCCGCCGGGGCGGCCTCGGCCGCTGCCTCGGGAGCCGCGGCGGCCTTGCGGGTGCGCCGGCGCGGAGCCGCTTCGGCCGCCTCCTTCGGGGCGTCCGCGACCGGGGCGGCCGTGCCGGCCTCCGGGGCCGCGGCGGCCTTGCGGGTGCGGGTCCGACGGCGCGGGGCCTCCTCCGCCGGCGCCTGCGGGGCGTCGGCGGTGGGGGCGACCGCGGCCTCGACGGCCGCCTCGACGGCGGCCGCGGCCGTGGCACCGCGGGTGCGGCGGCGACGCGGCCGGCGCGGACCCTCGGGGGCCTCGCCGGTCTCGGACACGGTCGCGGCGGCGGTCTCGGAGACGGCTGTGGCCTCCGCGGCGCCCGCGGCGACCTCGGCTCCGCCGCGGGTGCGGCGGCGCTGGCGCGGGGTGCGGGTCCGGGCCGGGCGCTCCTCGACCGGAGCGGCGGTGGCGGACTTGCGGCCGCGGCCGCCGGTCTCGCCCAGGTCCTCGATCTCCTCGGCCTTCAGGCCCGCCCGGGTCCGCTCGGACCGGGGCAGCACGCCCTTGGTGCCCGCGGGGATGGACAGCAGCTCGTAGAGGTGCGGCGAGGTGGAGTAGGTCTCCTCGGGCTCGTGGAAGTCGAGGCCCAGCGCCTTGTTGATGAGCTGCCAGCGCGGGATGTCGTCCCAGTCGACCAGGGTGACGGCGGTGCCCTTCGCGCCGGCGCGGCCGGTGCGGCCGACCCGGTGCAGGAAGGTCTTCTCGTCCTCGGGGGACTGGTAGTTGATGACGTGGGTCACGCCCTCGACGTCGATGCCGCGCGCGGCCACGTCGGTGCAGACCAGGACGTCGACCTTGCCGTTGCGGAAGGCCCGGAGGGCCTGCTCGCGGGCGCCCTGGCCGAGGTCGCCGTGGACGGCGCCGGAGGCGAACCCGCGGCGCTCCAGCTGCTCGGCGATGTCGGCCGCGGTGCGCTTGGTGCGGCAGAAGATCATGGCCAGCCCGCGGCCGTCCGCCTGGAGGATGCGGGAGACCAGCTCCGGCTTGTCCATGGAGTGGGCGCGGAAGACGTGCTGGGTGATGTTCGCGACGGTCGCGCCCTCGTCGTCCGGCGCGGTGGCGCGGATGTGGGTGGGCTGCGACATGTAGCGGCGGGCCAGGCCGATGACGGCGCCGGGCATGGTCGCCGAGAACAGCATGGTCTGGCGCTTGGCCGGGAGCAGGTTGATGATCTTCTCGACGTCGGGCAGGAAGCCCAGGTCGAGCATCTCGTCGGCCTCGTCGAGGACGAGGGCCTTGACCTTGGACAGGTCGAGCTTCTTCTGGCCCGCGAGGTCCAGCAGGCGGCCCGGGGTGCCGACGATCACGTCGACGCCCTTGCGGAGGGCCTCGACCTGGGGCTCGTAGGCGCGGCCGCCGTATATGGCGAGGACGCGGACGTTGCGCACCTTGCCGGCGGTGAGCAGGTCGTTGGTGACCTGGGTGCAGAGCTCGCGGGTCGGGACGACGACGAGCGCCTGCGGGGAGTCGGTGAGCTGGTCGGGCCGGGAGCGGCCCGCCTCGACGTCGACGGGGACGACGACGCGCTCCAGGAGCGGGAGGCCGAAGCCGAGCGTCTTGCCGGTGCCGGTCTTCGCCTGGCCGATGACGTCCGTGCCGGAGAGGGCGACGGGGAGGGTCATCTCCTGGATGGGGAAGGGGGACACGATGCCGACGGCCTCGAGGGCTTCGGCGGTCTCGGGGAAGATCCCGAGGTCACGGAACGTAGTCAGGGTGCTGCCTCTTCTGTGAGACGCGGCCCGAGGCGGCGAGGGGGGTCGTACCGTGCCTGGCTGTGCCGTACTTCTGCGTACGAAGCTGCGCGGGACCACTGCCTTCGCTCAAGCGCTCTTGCCGCTGAGGGGGCCCCTCTTGGGCGAGGGTGCGCAGAGAGCGCGCCATCACTCCGAGGGCGGTCGGTTGGAGCCGATCGGGCCACCGACCGGGCATCCTCATTCGGATGGCCCGCCGAGTATCCGGCAGGCGCCATACCACTGTACCCCCAAATCGCGCAGGTGTGTCGGGCGAATTCACCGACGGGCCGGATTTCGAGTGACTGACCAGGCACTTCGCGCGGGGCCCGGGGCGACTATTGTTCCCGGCATGCCGGGAACAACGAACGCAGCAGACGCAGACAGCACGGACGGCGCCGAGACCGCCGTGACCAGCGGAGACGCCGCCGCGGGCGCGGCCGGCGCCGCGGAGCCGGCCGGGATCGCCGCCCAGGACTGGGCGACGGCCTCCACCACTCCCCAGTACCGGGCGGCCGTCGTGGACCTGCTCGGCGCGCTCGCCTACGGCGAGCTGGCGGCCTTCGAGCGCCTCGCCGAGGACGCGAAGATGGCGCCGACCCTGGCCGACAAGGCCGAGCTGGCGAAGATGGCCTCCGCCGAGTTCCACCACTTCGAGCGGCTGCGGGACCGGCTGGCGGCCATCGACGCCGAGCCGACCGAGGCCATGGAGCCCTTCGCGAAGGGCGTGGACGACTTCCACCGCCAGACCGCTCCGTCGGACTGGCTGGAGGGCCTGGTCAAGGCGTACGTGGGCGACTCGATCGCCAGCGACTTCTACCGTGAGGTGGCCGCCCACCTCGACGCCGACACCCGGGCGCTGGTGCTGGGCGTGCTGGACGACACCGGCCACGGCGGCTTCGCGGTGGAGAAGGTCCGCGCGGCCATCGAGGCGGACCCGCGGGTCGGCGGTCGGCTGGCGCTGTGGGCCCGCCGGCTGATGGGCGAGGCCCTGTCCCAGGCGCAGCGGGTGGTGGCCGAGCGCGACGCGCTCTCCACCATGCTGGTCGGCGGGGTGGACGGGATGGCGGCCGGGTTCGACCTGGCGGCCGTGGGCGAGATGTTCACCCGTATCACCAAGGCGCACACCAAGCGGATGGCGGCCCTGGGGCTGGCGGCCTGACCGCTCACCCGGCGCCCTCCCGAGGCGAGTGATCGGCGCCCGCACGGCATGTCCTGCCGGCTGCCCGGGGCACCGGACTCCATGATCGAGGCGGCCATCTGTGACGAGGAC
>NZ_JBEOSD010000170.1:0-16998 GCF_040302735.1 Streptomyces sp. NPDC097619
AAGCGTCCCAAGGCGGACGAGCCCCTCGCCATCGTCGGCATGGCCTGCCGCTACCCGGGCGGGGTCACCTCGCCCGACGAACTGTGGAAGCTGGTCTCGGAAGGCCGGGACGCCATCTCCGGCATGCCGACGGACCGCGGCTGGGACCTGGAGAACCTGTACGATCCCGACCCCGAACAGCTCGGAACCGTGTACGCCCGGGGCGGCGGCTTCCTCCGCGAAGCCCCCGAGTTCGACGCCGGCTTCTTCGGGATCAGCCCCCGCGAGGCCCTGGCCATGGACCCGCAGCAGCGCCTGCTGCTGGAGGCGTCCTGGGAGGCCCTGGAGAACGCCGGCATCGACCCGGCCACCCTCCGCGGCACCGACACCGGCGTCTTCACCGGCGTCGGACCCTCCGACTACGCGGCGACCCCGCCCGGGGGCCTGCCCGAGGTCGAGGGCTTCCGCCTGACCGGCGGCACCACCAGCGTGGTCTCGGGCCGCGTGGCCTACACCCTGGGCCTGGAGGGCCCGGCCGTGTCCGTGGACACCGCCTGCTCCTCCTCGCTCGTCGCCATGCACCTGGCCTCCCAAGCGCTGCGGTCCGGTGAATGCTCCATGGCCCTCGTCGGCGGCGTCACCGTCATGGCCGGTCCGACCCTCCTCATCGAGTTCAGCCGGCAGCGGGGCCTGGCCCCCGACGGCCGCTGCAAGTCGTACGCGGCCGGCGCCGACGGCACCGGCTTCTCCGACGGCCTCGGTCTGGTCGTCCTGGAGCGCCTGTCGGACGCCCAGCGCAACGGCCACCGCATCCTCGGCGTGGTCCGCGGCTCCGCCATCAACCAGGACGGCGCCAGCAACGGCCTCACCGCCCCCAACGGCCCCGCCCAGGAACGCGTGATCCGGCAGGCGCTGGAGAACGCGGGCCTGTCGGCCGCCGACGTGGACGCGGTCGAGGGCCACGGCACGGGCACCCGCCTGGGTGACCCGATCGAGGCCACCGCCCTCCTCGCCACCTACGGCCAGGAGCGGAACGGACACGGCCCGCTGCGCCTCGGCTCCATCAAGTCCAACATCGGTCACACGTCGGCTGCGGCGGGCGTCGCCGGCGTCATCAAGATGGTGATGGCGATGCGGCACGAGGAGCTGCCGCAGAGCCTCAACGTCGACGAGCCCTCCCCGTACATCGACTGGACCGCCGGAGAGGTGGAACTCCTGACGGCGGCGCAGCCCTGGCTGCCCTCCGCGGACCGTCCGCGCCGTGCGGGCGTCTCCTCCTTCGGCGTCAGCGGCACCAACGCCCACCTGATCCTGGAAGAGGCGCCGGCCGGCGCCGTGCCCGAGCAGGTCGTCGCCCCGGCCGACCTGCCCGCCCCCGTGGTCCTGTCGGCGAAGAGCCCGACCGCGCTGGCCGGCCAGGCGGAGCGCCTGCGGGCCCACCTGCTGGAGCACCCGGACCTGTCCGTCTCCGACGTGGCCTACTCCGCGGTCTCCTCGCGGTTCCGGTTCGACCGGCGGGCGGCCGTGGTCGCCACCGACCGGGACGCCCTCCTCGCGGGCCTCGCGCAGCTGGCCTCCGGAGAGGCGGACACGAGTGCCCTCTCCACCGGCAAGACGGGTTTCCTGTTCACGGGTCAGGGTGCGCAGCGGGCGGGGATGGGTGCGGGTCTTGCCGCTGCCTATCCGGTGTTCGCGGCGGCGTTGGACGAGGTGTGCGAGTTCATCGATCCGCTTCTCGGGCGGTCGCTGAAGGAGTTGCTGTTCGCGGCCGAGGGCTCGGCGGAAGCCGGTCTCCTGGACCGTACGGAGTTCACGCAGGCCGCGCTGTTCGCCGTCGAGGTGGCTCTCTACCGCCTGGTGGAGTCGCTCGGGGTGAAGGCCGATGTTCTGATCGGGCACTCGGTGGGCGAGCTGGCGTGTGCGCATGTGGCGGGGGTTCTTTCCCTGGCCGATGCGGCGCGGTTGGTGGTGGCGCGGGGTCGTCTGATGGGTGCGCTGCCCGAGGGCGGCGGGATGGTGGCCGTCCAGGCCGCCGAGGACGAAGTCCTGCCCGGTCTGGCCGAGTTCGCCGGTCGCCTGTCGATCGCCGCGGTCAACGGGCCGCGTGCGGTGGTGGTGTCCGGTGACCTGGAGGCGATCGAGGAGTGGTTGCCGCAGTGGCAGGACCGCAAGACGACCCCACTTCGGGTCAGTCACGCGTTCCACTCGCCTCTGATGGAACCGATGCTCGCCGAGTTCCGGGCCGTCGCGGAGGGTCTTTCCTTCCGGGAGCCGCAGATCGCGGTCGTGTCGAACCTGACCGGTGGTCTGGTCACTTCCGAACTGACCGATCCCGCCTACTGGGTGAACCACGTCCGTGAGGCCGTCCGCTTCGCCGACGGGGTGCGGACCCTGGTGGACGAGGGCGTGACCCGCTTCGTCGAGATCGGCCCCGATGCCGTGCTGACCGCGATGGCGCGGCAGTTCGTGGACGAGGACCAGGCGGTCTTCGTCCCGGCCCTGCGGGCCCGTACCGCCGAGACGGAAGCCTTCGCGAGCTTCCTGGGTCAGGCCCACGCCGCCGGCGTCGAGGTGGACTGGGAGGCGTACTTCGCCGGTACCGGTGCCCGCCGGGTCGAGCTGCCGACGTACGCGTTCCAGCGGGAGCGGTACTGGATCGCTCCGGGGGCCGGTTCCTCCGATCCCGGTGCGGCCGGGCTCGGCCGGATCGACCACCCGGTCCTCAGCGCCGCCGTCGCGGTCGGGGAGCGGGACGAGTGGGTGTTCACCGGGCGCCTCTCGCAGGACACCGCCCCGTGGACGAAGGACCACGTGGTGCACGGCGCCGTGGTCGTGCCGGGCACCGCGCTGGTGGAGCTGGTCGGTGCCGCGGGCCGGCACGCGGGCAGCCCCGTCGTGGAGGAGCTGGTGCTCGAAGCACCCCTGGTGCTCGATACCGCCGGTCCGGTCCACGTGCAGGTCAAGCTCGGCGAGCCGGACGAGGAGGGCCGCCGTGAGGCCGCGCTCTACACCCGGCCCGAAGCGGCCGGTGAGGACGGGGCCAGGCCGGTGGTCTGCCACGCGCGCGGCACCGTCGTGGTGACGGAGCCCGCCGCGGCGGAGTGGCCGGAGCAGTGGCCGCCCGCCGGTGCCGAGCCGTTCGCGCTGGACGCGCTGTACGAGCGGTTCGCCGGTCTCGGACTCGAGTACGGGCCGGTCTTCCAGGGCGTGCACGCGGCCTGGCGGGATGAGGACGGCGTGTACACGGAGGTGGCGCTGCCCGCCGACGAGGCGGATCCGGGGCACTCCTTCCTGGTGCACCCGGCGCTCTTCGACGCCGCCCTGCACGGTGGTCTCGACGAGCTGGCCTCCGAGGGCGAGCCGGTGGCCCAGCTGCCGTTCGCCTGGAGCGGGGTCCGCTTCGGCACGGCCGGTCGGACCCGGGTGCGGGTGCGGCTCGTGCCCGTGGGTCCCGCCGCGCTGCGGATCGACCTCGCGGACGAGGACGGCGTCCCCGTCGCGGGCGTGGCCAAGCTGGCCTTCCGGCCCGTGGACGCGGCGCAGCTCCAGGGCGCCAAGGAGACCGCCGAATCCCTGTACCGGATCGACTGGACCCCGGTGCCCGTGGCGGCCGACGCCGCCGAAGAGGGCGGGGCCGTGGCGGTGCTGGGCGGCTGCCCGGTGCCCGGTGAGCGGTACGCGGACCTGGCGGCCCTGGAACGGGCCCTCGCCGAGGGCGCCGAGGCGCCCGCGGTCGTCGCGGTCTCCGTGGACCCGGCCGGCCCGATCGAGGGTTCCGAGAACACGGACGGTGCCGGTGCCGCAGACGACGCCGGAGTCGCCGACAGCGTCGAGAGCTCCGCGCGCACCGCGAGGTCCGCTCGGGAGCTGACCTCGGCCACCCTGGACCTGCTCCAGCGGTGGTTGGCGAGCGAGGCCCTGGCCGGTTCCCGGCTCCTCGTCGTCACCCGTGACGCGATCGCCACCGGAGACGGAGCGCCGGACCTGGTGCAGGCGCCCGTGTGGGGTCTCGTCCGCACCGCGCAGTCCGAGAACCCGGGCCGGATCGTCCTGGTCGATGTCGACGCGGCCGGTGGTGAGCCGGACTGGACGGCGCTGCTGGCGCTGGACGAGCCGCAGGCCGCCGTGCGCGGGGGTGAGGTGCTGGTGCCGCGGCTGGGTCGCACCGAGGCGCTGCCGGAGGGCCGGGCCTGGCGGCTCGGCATCCGGGAGAAGGGCTCCCTCGACGGCCTGGCCCTGCTGCCCTCCGACGCCGAGCGTCCGCTCGCCCCGCACGAGGTCCGCGTCGGCATCCGCGCGGCCGGCCTCAACTTCCGGGACGTGCTGATCGCGCTGGGCACGTACCCGGGTGAGGCCCCGCTCGGCAGCGAGGCCGCCGGTGTGGTCCTGGAGGTGGGCGCGGCGGTCACCGGGCTCGCCCCCGGCGACCGCGTGATGGGCCTGCTGACCGACCCGTTCGGACCGATCGGCATCACCGACCACCGCGTGGTGGTACCGGTCCCCGAGGGCTGGTCCTTCACGGAGGCGGCCGCGATGCCGCTGGTGTTCCTGACCGCCTATTACGCCCTGACCGACCTGGCCGGGGTACGGGCGGGGGAGCGGCTGCTCGTGCACGCCGCCGCCGGTGGCGTCGGCACGGCAGCCGTGCAGCTCGCGCAGCACTGGGGGCTGGACGTGTTCGCCACGGCGAGCGCGGCCAAGCAGGACACCCTGCGGGCCCGCGGCATCCCCGCCGACCGGATCGCCTCCTCGCGTGACCTGTCCTTCGGCGAGGAGTTCCTGGCCGTCACGGACGGCGAAGGCGTGGACGTGGTCCTCAACGCCCTCGCGGGCGAGTTCATCGACACCTCCCTGGGCCTGCTGCCGCGCGGCGGCCGGTTCCTGGAGATGGGCAAGGCCGACATCCGCGAGGCCGACGCCGTCGCCTCCGCCCACGCGGGCGTCCGCTACACCGCATTCGACCTGCTGGAGGCCGGTCCGGAGCGGATCGGCGAAATGCTGCGGGACCTGGTGGCCCTCTTCGAGGCGGGTGCCCTGCACCACTCCCCGATCCGGACCTGGGACGTCCGCCGCGGCGTGGAAGCCTTCCGGTTCCTGCGGGAGGGCCGCAACGTCGGCAAGGTCGTCCTCGACGTCCCGGCGCCGTTGGATCCGGCGGGCACGGTCCTCATCACCGGTGGTACGGGTGGTCTGGGTGCGGCGTTCGCGGAGCACTTCGTGCGCGAGTACGGGGCCCGGAACCTGCTGCTCCTGAACCGTCGTGGTCCGTCCGCCGAGGGTGTCGCCGAGCTGGTGGCCGGTCTGGAGGAGTTGGGCGCGCGGGTGCGGGTGGAAGCCTGCGACGTGGCCGACCGGTCACAACTCGCGCGGATCATCGACTCGTTGGAGCAGCCGCTGACGGCGGTCGTGCACGCGGCCGGCGTCCTCGACGACGGCGTCATCGCCGCCCTCACCCCCGAGCAGGTCGAGCGGGTCCTGCGCCCGAAGGTGGACGCGGCCCTGCACCTGCACGAACTGACCGAAGGCTCCGACCTCGCGGCCTTCGTGCTGTTCTCCTCCGTGTCCGCCCTCATCGGCGGCCCCGGACAGGGCAACTACGCGGCGGCCAACTCCTTCCTGGACGCGCTGGCCGCGGGCCGGCGGGCCGCCGGACTCCCGGCGACCTCCCTGGCCTGGGGCCTGTGGGCGACGGCCGGCGGCATGGCCGGTGAACTCGGCGAGGCCGAGATCGCCCGCCTGGAACGCATGGGCACCAAGGCCCTGCCGACCGGACTGGGTCTGGAACTCTTCGACCTGGCCCACCGCTCCCCGGAAGCCCTCCTCGCGCCCGTCCTGCTGGACCTCGGCGTGCTGCGGGCCCAGGCCCGCAACGGGATGCTGCCGCACCTGTTCCGCGGACTGGTCCGGGCGCAGTCCCGGCAGACGGGCGGGGCTGGCTCCGGCTCGCTCGCGCAGCGCCTCGCGGGCGTGGCGGAAGCCGACCGCGAGCAGACCGTCCTGGAACTGGTGCTGACGCAGGTCGCGGCGGTCCTCGGACATGCCTCCGGCTCCGCCGTCGACCCCGAACGGGCCTTCCGCGAGCTCGGTATCGACTCCCTCGGGGCCGTCGAACTCCGCAACCGGCTCACCCAGGCCACCGGCCTGCGACTGCCGACCACGCTGGTCTTCGACCACCCGAACCCGACCGCCATCGCCCGGCTCCTCCTCGCCGAGGTGGGATCCGTGGAGACGGCGGCCGCGCCCGCCCGGACGCAGCGCAAGCGGCCCCGGGCGGACGAGCCCCTCGCCATCGTCGGCATGGCCTGCCGCTACCCGGGCGGGGTCACCTCGCCCGAGGGCCTGTGGCAGCTGGTCGCGGAGGGCCGGGACGCCATCTCGGGCCTGCCCACCGACCGCGGCTGGGACCTGGAGCGGCTGTACGACCCCAACCCGGAGCAGCCGGGGACCCTTACCACGCGCGGTGGCGGCTTCCTGGACGGCGTCGCCGACTTCGACGCCGGCTTCTTCGGGGTCAGCCCCCGCGAGGCCCTGGCCATGGACCCGCAGCAGCGCCTGCTGCTGGAGGCGTCCTGGGAGGCCCTGGAGTCCGCCGGTATCGACCCGGCGACCCTCCGCGGCAGCGACACGGGTGTCTTCACCGGCGTGGTCTCCACGGACTACGCCGTGTCCACCCCGCCGGAGCTGGAAGGCTTCCGGCTGACCGGCACCACCACCAGCGTGGTGTCCGGCCGGGTGGCGTACAGCCTGGGCCTGGAGGGCCCGGCCGTGTCCGTGGACACCGCCTGCTCCTCCTCCCTGGTCGCCATGCACCTGGCCTCGCAGGCGCTGCGGTCCGGCGAGTGCTCCATGGCCCTCGTCGGCGGCGTCACCGTGATGTCCGGTCCCTTCCTGCTCCAGGAGTTCAGCCGGCAGCGGGGCCTGGCCCCCGACGGCCGCTGCAAGTCGTACGCGGCCGGCGCCGACGGCACCGGCTTCTCCGACGGCCTCGGCCTCCTCGTGGTCGAACGCCTCTCCGACGCCCGCCGCAACGGCCACCGCGTCCTCGGCGTCATCCGGGGCTCGGCGATCAACCAGGACGGCGCGAGCAACGGTCTGACGGCTCCGAACGGTCCCTCGCAGGAGCGGGTGATCCGGCAGGCGCTGGAGAACGCGGGCCTGTCGGCGGCGGACGTGGACGCGGTCGAGGGCCACGGCACGGGCACCCGTCTGGGTGACCCGATCGAGGCCCAGGCGCTGTTGGCGACGTACGGGCAGGAGCGGGCCGGGAACGGCCCGCTGCGGCTCGGTTCCATCAAGTCGAACATCGGTCACACGTCTGCTGCGGCGGGCGTGGCCGGCGTCATCAAGATGGTGATGGCGATGCGGCACGGAGTGCTGCCGCGGACCCTCAACGTGGACGAACCGTCCCCGTACATCGACTGGACCGCGGGCGACATCACCCTGCTGCGGGACGCCGAGCAGTGGCCGGAGACGGGTGACCGTCCGCGCCGTGCGGGCGTCTCCTCCTTCGGGATCAGCGGCACCAACGCCCACGTGATCATCGAGGCGGCCCCGGAGGAGCCGGCGGGCGTCGAGACGACGGCCCCGGTGGAGCTCCCGCCGGTCCTGCCGGTGGTGCTGTCGGCGAAGAGCCCGGCCGCACTCGCCGGACAGGCGGAGCGCCTACGGAGCCACCTGCTGTCCCGCCCGGAGCTGGACCTCGCGGACCTCGCCCACTCGGCGGTGTCCTCGCGTGCCCAGTTCGACCGGCGCGCGGCCGTCGTCGCGGGCGACCGCGACGCACTGCTCGCCGCCCTGGCGGACCTCGCCGACGGCACCACGGACGGCCGCCCCGTCCTCGCCGGCAAGACGGGTTTCCTGTTCACGGGTCAGGGTGCGCAGCGGGCGGGGATGGGTGCGGGTCTTGCCGCTGCCTATCCGGTGTTCGCGGCGGCTTTGGACGAGGTGTGCGAGTTCATCGATCCGCTTCTCGGGCGGTCGCTGAAGGAGTTGCTGTTCGCGGCGGAGGGCTCGGCGGAAGCCGGTCTCCTGGACCGTACGGAGTTCACGCAGGCCGCGCTGTTCGCCGTCGAGGTGGCTCTCTACCGCTTGGTGGAGTCGCTGGGTGTGAAGGCCGATGTTCTGATCGGGCACTCGGTGGGCGAGCTGGCGTGTGCGCATGTGGCGGGGGTTCTTTCCCTGGCCGATGCGGCGCGGTTGGTGGTGGCGCGGGGTCGTCTGATGGGTGCGCTGCCCGAGGGTGGCGGGATGGTGGCCGTGCAGGCCGCCGAGGACGAGGTCGTGTCCTCGCTGGAGGGCTTCGCGGGTCGGCTGTCGGTCGCGGCGGTGAACGGGCCGCGTGCGGTGGTGGTGTCCGGTGAGCTGGAGGCGATCGAGGAGTGGTTGCCGCAGTGGCAGGACCGCAAGACGACGCGTCTGCGGGTCAGTCACGCGTTCCACTCGCCTCTGATGGAACCGATGCTCGCCGAGTTCCGGGCCGTGGCGGAGGGTCTTTCCTTCCGGGAGCCGCAGATCGCGGTGGTCTCCAACCTGACCGGTGGTCTCGTCAGCTCCGAATTGACCGATCCCGCCTACTGGGTGAGCCACGTCCGTGAGGCCGTTCGCTTCGCCGACGGCATCCGCACCCTCACCGACGAAGGTGTGACCCGCTTCGTCGAGATCGGCCCCGATGCCGTCCTGACCGCGATGGCGCGCCAGTTCGTGGACGAGGACCTGGCGGTCTTCGTGCCCGTGCTGCGGGCACGCACGCCCGAGGCCGAAGCCTTCGCGGGCTTCCTCGGACAGGCCCACGCCGCCGGGATCGGCATCGACTGGGACGCCTTCTACGCCGGGACCGGCGTGCGGCGCGTGGACCTGCCGACGTACGCGTTCCAGCGGGAGCGGTACTGGATCGCTCCGGGGGCCGGTTCCTCCGATCCCGGTGCGGCCGGGCTCGGCCGGATCGACCACCCGGTGCTCGGCGCCGCCGTGGCCGTGGGTGACCGGGACGAGTGGGTGTTCACCGGGCGCCTCTCGCAGGACACCGCCCCGTGGACCAAGGACCACGCGGTGTTCGGCACGGTCATCGTGCCGGGAACCGCTCTGGTCGAACTGGCACTGACCGCCGGGCAGATGGGTAACACCCCCGTCGTGGAGGAGCTCGTGCTCGAAGCTCCGCTGACGCTGGCCGAGGGGGAGGCACGGCAGGTGCAGGTGATCGTCGGCGCCGCGGGGGAGGACGGCGGCCGCGAGGTCGCGGTGTACTCGCGGGCCGAGGCCGCCGACGAGACGGCGGTGTGCCACGCCCGGGGCCGGCTGGTCCCGGGAGCGGCTCCGGCCGCCGACTTCCCCGCCGTGTGGCCGCCGCAGGGCGCGGTGTCCGTCTCCCTGGACGGGCT
This sequence comes from Streptomyces sp. NPDC097619, assembly GCF_040302735.1. NCBI lineage: Bacteria > Bacillati > Actinomycetota > Actinomycetes > Kitasatosporales > Streptomycetaceae > Streptomyces > Streptomyces sp. NPDC097619. The sequence continues at coordinate 9,357 of NZ_JBEOSD010000170.1, forward strand.
GTACCCGAGGCTCGCCGACGGCGGGTACGAGTACGGGCCGGCGTTCCAGGGGCTGACGGCGGCCTGGCGGTCCGGTGAGGACGTGTACGTCGAGGTGGCGCTGCCCGAGGGGACCGGCGGTGAGGGCTTCGCCGTCCACCCGGCCCTCTTCGACGCGGTCCTGCACGGCGGGCTCGTGGAGAAGGACCTCGCCGCCGGCGTGGACCTGCCCTTCTCCTGGTCCGGTGTGCGCCTCGGCCGCGGTGCGGCAGCGCGGGTCCGGGCCCGGATCGGCCGGACCGAGGGCTCCGCGCTGCGGATCGACGTGGTCGACGAGCACGGGCGGGCCGTGGTCTCGGTGGACGCCCTGGCGGTGCGCCCCGTGGACGCCTCGCAGCTCGCGGGAGCCGGGGCCGGCGGGCAGAACGCCCTGTACCGGCTGGACTGGACGGCGGCCCCGGCCGCCGAGGGGACCGCGCCGCGGACCCTCGCCGTCCTGGGCGGCTGCCCGGTGCCCGGTGAGCGGTACGCGGACCTGGCGGCCCTGGAACGGGCCCTCGCCGAGGGAGCCGAGGCGCCCGAGGCCGTGGCCGTCACCTTCGGGGCCCTCGCCGTCCCGGCCGGTACCACCGTGACCGGAGGCGCCGCCGACACGGCGGCCGCCGCCCGGGAGCTGACCGCCGGGGCGCTGGCCCTGCTTCAGCAGTGGCTGGCGTCCGAACACCTCGGCGGGACCCGGCTGTTCGTGGTCACCCGGGACGCAGTCGCCGTCGGCGACGGGGCGCCGGACCTGGTGCAGGCCCCGCTGTGGGGTCTGGTGCGCAGTGCCCAGTCGGAGAACCCGGGCCGGATCACCCTGGTCGATGTCGACGCGGCCGGTGGTGAGCCGGATTGGACGGCGCTGCTGGCGCTGGACGAGCCGCAGGCCGCCGTGCGTGGGGGTGAGGTGCTGGTGCCGCGGCTGGGTCGCACCGAGGCGCTGCCGGAGGGCCGGGCCTGGCGGCTCGGCATCCGGGAGCGGGGTTCCCTCGACGGGCTGGCCCTGCTGCCTTCGGACAGCGAGCGGCCGCTGGCGGCCGGCGAGATCCGCGTCGGCATCCGGGCCGCGGGCCTCAACTTCCGGGACGTGCTGATCGCGCTGGGCACGTACCCGGGTGAGGCCCCGCTCGGCAGCGAGGCCGCCGGGGTGGTCCTGGAGGTGGGCGCGGAGGTCACCGGGCTGGCCCCCGGCGACCGCGTGATGGGCCTGCTGATGGACCCGTTCGGACCGGTCGGCATCACCGACCACCGGATGGTCGTCCGGATGCCCGAGGGCTGGACCTTCACCCAGGGCGCCGCGATGCCGCTGGTGTTCCTGACCGCCTACTACGCCCTGACCGACCTGGGCGGGCTGCGGGCCGGGGAGCGGCTGCTCGTGCACGCCGCCGCCGGTGGCGTCGGCATGGCGGCCGTGCAGCTGGGCCGGCACTTCGGCGCCGAGGTCCTCGCCACGGCCAGCGAGCCCAAGTGGGAGACCGTGCGCGGGCTCGGCGTGGCGGCCGACCGGATCGCCTCTTCCCGCGACCTGACCTTCCGGGAGACCTTCCTGGAGGCCACGGGCGGCGCGGGCGTGGACGTGGTCCTCAACGCCCTCGCCGGCGAGTTCATCGACACCTCGATGGACCTCCTGCCGCGCGGCGGCCGGTTCCTGGAGATGGGCAAGGCCGACATCCGCGAGGCCGAAGCCGTCGCCGCGGCCCGGCCCGGGGTCCGGTACGTGTCCTTCGACCTGCTGGAGGCCGGTCCCGACCGGATCCAGCAGATGCTCGGCGACCTGGTGGCCCTGTTCGAGCAGGGTGCGCTGACGCACTCGCCGGTGCGCAGCTGGGACGTGCGCCGCGGGGCGGACGCCTTCCGGTTCCTGCGGGAGGGCCGCAACGTCGGCAAGGTGGTGCTGACCGTGCCGGCCGGGCCGGACCCGGAGGGCACCGTCCTGATCACCGGTGGCACCGGGGGTCTGGGCGCTGCGTTCGCCGAGCACTACGTCCGGGTCCACGGGTCCCGGAACCTTCTCCTGCTGAGCCGTCGCGGCGCCGCCGCCGAGGGTGTCGCGGAGCTGGTGGCCGGTCTGGAGGGGCTGGGCGCGCGGGTGCGGGTGGAAGCCTGCGACGTGGCCGACCGGTCACAACTCGCCCGGATCATCGACTCGTTGGAGCAGCCGCTGACGGCGGTCGTGCACGCGGCCGGCGTCCTCGACGACGCGACGGTGGCCTCCCTCACCCCGGAGCAGCTGGAGCGGGTGCTGCGGCCGAAGGTGGACGCGGCCCTGCACCTGCACGAGCTGACCGCGGACAGCGAACTGTCCTCCTTCGTGTTGTTCTCCTCCGTCGCCTCCCTGTTCGGGAGCGCCGGTCAGGCGAACTACGCGGCGGCGAACTCCTTCCTGGACGCGCTGGCCGCGGGCCGGCGGGCCGCCGGACTCCCGGCGACCTCCCTGGCCTGGGGCCTGTGGGCGACGGCCGGCGGCATGGCCGGTGAACTCGGCGAGGCCGAGATCGCCCGCCTGGCCCGGATGGGCGTCGGCCCGCTGCCCACCGGACTCGGCCTGGAGCTGTACGACCTGGCCCAGCGGTCCGAGGCGGCCCTGCTCGCCCCGGTCCTGCTGGACCCGGCTGCGCTGCGGGCGCGGGCCCGCAGCGGGATGCTGCCGCACCTGTTCCGCGGGCTCGTCCGGGAGCGGGCCCGGCAGGCGGGCGGGGCGGGCTCCGGCTCGCTGGCGCAGCGCCTCGTCGGGGTGGCCGAGGCCGACCGCGAGCAGGTGGTCCTGGAGCTGGTGCGGACGCAGGTCGCGGCGGTCCTCGGGCACGCCTCCGGCTCCGCCGTCGACCCGGTGCGGGACTTCCGGGAGCTGGGCATCGACTCCCTCGGGGCCGTGGAACTCCGCAACCGGCTGATCCAGGCCACCGGCCTGCGACTGCCGACCACGCTGGTGTTCGACCACCCGACGCCGGAGGCCATCGCCCGGCTCCTCCTCGCCGAGGTCGGGGACCCGACCGAGGCCGCGGCGGCGGCCCCGCCGGTGGTGGAGCGCACCGGCGGCGGCACCCTGGGGGCGCTGCTGCGGCACGCCCTGACCACCGGCGCCATCGCGGAGGCCGTACCGCTGCTGACCGGCGCCGCCCGGTTCCGGCCCTCCTTCGGGTCGGCCGCCGAACTCGGCGGCGCGGACCACGTGGCCCGGCTGGCCTCCGGAGACGCGGACACGAAGATCGTCTGCGTGCCGTCCTTCGTGGTCGGATCGAGCCCGCACCAGTTCATGCGGTTCGCCGACGGCTTCGCCGGGGAACGTGACGTGTTCGCCTGCACGCTGCCCGGCTACCGGGACGCCGAACCGGCCCCCGGCTCCTGGGACGCGGCCGTCGAGGTGCTGACCGCCTCCATCGCCCGCGCCGTCGGCGACGCGCCGTTCGTCCTCGTCGGCTACTCCACCGGCGGGGTCCTCGCCCACTCGGTGGCCGCCCGCTTCGAAGCGGCCGGCACCGCGCCGGTCGGCGTGGTCCTCATCGACACGCCCATGCCGGAGACCGCGGAGGAGACCAACGGCGTCTTCAGCTCGGTGATGGCGCAGATCCTCGACCGGGAACCCCGATCCGGGGCCGTCTCCGACGAGGAATGGCTCACGATGGGCGCGTACATGCGGCTCCTCGACGCGCACACCCCGGTGCCGGTGGCCGCACCCAGCCTCATGATCCGCGCCGACGTGCCGCTGACCGCGGACAGTTGGCCGTCCTGGGAGGTGGCCGACAGCGAAGTGAAGCTCGCCGCCGACCACTTCGCCCTCATCGAGGCCGAAGCCGCCGAGACCGCCGAGGCCGTCCGGAGGTGGCTGCGGAACTGACCCGCGAACCCGGGGGGCCGGTCACGGCCGGCCCCCCTCGAACCCGCACCACACCCCGCACCACACCCCGGACCGGCCGCACCCGGACCGGACGAAGCAGAACCGGAGCAGCAGAAGTGAACCCGAACCACACGAGCGGAGAGAAGTCACCGATGGACACCCCCGAGGCGGGCCAGGCGGCCCGTTGCCCCGTCGACCACGGCGCGGCGGCCGCCCCGGCCACCACCATCCCCGCGACGGCCCTTCCGGGCTCGAAGAAGCACGCGGTGGCCCAGCTGTACAACTACTGGACCAACCCGCAGGCGTTCGTCGAGAACTGCCGCCGGGAGTACGGCCCCCGGTTCCAGGTCAGCATCCGGCTCCCTCCCCGCCCCGTGTACGTCCTCACCACCTCGGAAGACGTCAAGGCGATGTTCACCGCGCCCGCCGACGTCCTGCACACCGGGAACGGCTCCGCCACCATCGAGAAGTACACCGGCCAGTCCGGACTCGCCTGGCTCGACGAGGACGCCCACAAGGCGCGCCGCAAGGCCATGATGCCCAGCTACAACGGCGCCGCCCTGGAGCGCATCACCGAGGCCATCGTCGAGACCGCCAAGACCGACGTGGCGGACTGGCCCCGCAACACCCCGGTGCAGCTGCACTCCCACATCCACAGCTTCACCATGAACGTGATCCGCGAGGTCATCTACGGCCCCAAGGGCCCCTCCACCTGGACCGAACTCCACCGGCTGCTGCTGGAGATGATGGAGTTCAACAACGGCCCGGTGTCCCCGATGCTGCTCCACAAGATGCCGACCCGGATGGTGAAGGTCCTCCGCGCCATCCGGCCCCTCGGTCTGGAGCGCTTCCTCAAGCTCCGCGACCGAGTCGACCGCCTCGTCTACGACAGCATCGACGAGCACCGCAACGCCGGCTACGCGGGCGACGACCTGCTGTCGGTGCTGCTCAAGATGACCCACCCCGACGGCACCCCGCTCACCGACGCCGAGATCCGCGACGAGATCTCCACCATCTTCCTCGCGGGCACCGAGACCACCGCCGCCGCCATCGCCTGGGCCTTCGTCTACCTGGCCCGGGACCCCGCCCGCACCGCCCGCCTCCGCGAGGAGCTGGGCACCGGCGAGGACACCTACCTGACCGCCGTGGTCAACGAGGTGCTCCGACTGCGGCCCTCCATCCCCAACATCATCGTCCGCGAGGTCAAGAAGCCCATAGAGATCGGCGGGGTCCGCTACGAGCCCGGCCAGCACCTCTGGGCCAGCGCCTTCCTCCTCAACCGCGACCCCGACCTGTACGAGGACCCCGACGTGTTCCGCCCCGAGCGGTTCATCGGCGTCAAGCCCGGCTCGTACAACTGGATCCCCTTCGGCGGCGGCCGCATCCGCTGCCTCGGCGACCGCATCGCCCTCGTGGAGATGAAGGCCGTCATCAGCGAGGTCCTCGGCCGGTACGACCTCGTCGTCACCGAGCCCGAGCCCGAGCGGGCCCGCAGCCGCATCGTGGTCAACGTGCCCTCCGACTTCGCCCGCATGACCCTGCGCCCCAGGGTCCCCGCCACCCAGGGGGCCCGCGGATGAACGCACTCCTGATGCCCCTGATCGCCCTCCAGGGACTGTGGGTCAAGGCCACCACGGAGGTGCTGCCCGAGGCCAAGGGGCCCAGGACCGGCACCGTCGGCACCGACGCCCTCGGCACCCCGCTGAAGGTGGCCGTCCTCGGCGAGTCCACGGCCGCCGGCTGCGGCGTGGACCACCACGACGAGGGCTTCCCCGGCAGCCTGGCCCGCGCCCTGTCCGAACGCCACGGCGCGCCCGTCACCTGGGAGGTCGTCGGCCAGCACGGCGCCACCGGCCGGCGCGTCCGGCACCGGCTGCTCCCGCAGCTCGGCCGGGGCTACGACCTGACCGTGCTGCTCGCCGGTTCCAACGACGTGCTCAGCCGCCGCGCCCCCGAGGAATGGGGCGAGGACCTGGCCGCGATCCTCGACGAACTCGCCGACCGCTCCACCTCGGTGGTCGTCGTCGGCATCCCGCCGTTCGCGGACTTCCCCTCGCTGCCGTCCGCGCTCGCCCGCTACTGCGCCGAACGCGCCGCCGCCACCGACCGGGTCTCCCGGTCGGTGTGCGCGGAGCGCCCCCAGGTGACCTTCATGGGCTCCACGGACATCATGCAGATCACCCCGGACTTCTTCGCCCGCGACGGATTCCACCCCTCCGCCTTCGGCTACGGCCGCTGGGCGCAGGCCGTCTCCGACCACCTGCGGTCGGGCGAACCCCAGCCCGGAGGCGCCGTATGACCGGAAGGAAGTCCACGGCATGACCCCACCCGAGAGCGGGACCTCCTCGCGGCGGGGCTGGAGCATCGCGGTCGTCCTCACCGGCGTCTTCGTCTCCTCCCTGGATCTGTTCATCGTCAACATCGCCTTCCCGGACCTCGCCCGGTCCTTCCCGTCGGCGGACCTCAGCGACCTGTCGTGGGTGCTGAGCGTGTACGCGATCACCTTCGCGGCGCTCCTCGCCCCGGCGGGCCGCTGGGCCGACCAGTCCGGCCGCAAACGCGCCTTCCTGGCCGGACTGGCCCTGTTCACGGTGGCCTCGGCGCTGTGCGCGGCGGCGCCCTCGCTGGGCTGGCTGGTCGCCGCCCGGGCCCTGCAGGCCGTCGGCGGCGGCCTGATGCTGCCGAGCTCCCTGGGGCTGCTGCTGCCGCTGTTCCCGCCCGAGAAGCGCGGCGCGGCGCTCGGCCTGTGGTCGGCGATGGGCGGCGCGGCGGCCGCCCTCGGCCCGCCCGTCGGCGGTCTCCTCGTCGACGCGGGCTGGGAATGGGTGTTCCTGGTGAACCTGCCCGTCGGCGTCGCCGGGGTCCTCCTCGGCGGCTGGGCCCTCCGCGAGGTCCGCGAGGCGTCCCCCGACTCCCCGGACGTCCTGGGGGCGGTGGTGCTCGCCCTGACCGTGGGCGCCCTCGTCGCCGCCATCGTGCAGGGCGAGACCTGGGGCTGGACCGACGGCCGCGTCATCGGGCTGGCCGCGGGCGGCGTCGCGGGCATCGTGCTCAGCGCCCTCCGGGCGGTCCGTCACCCGGCGCCCGTCATCGAACCGGCGATCCTGCGGATCCGCGCCGTGGCCCTGGCCAACCTGGCGACCATGCTGTTCTTCGCCGGGTTCGGCGCCATGATCCTCGGATCGGTGCTCTTCCTGACCGAGCTGTGGCAGCACTCGGTGCTGCGCGCCGGACTGGAGATCGCCCCCGGCCCGCTGATGGCGGCGGTGTGCGCGGTGCCGGGCGGCCTGCTGGCCACCAAGTACGGCAACCACCTGGTCGGCTTCGTCGGCAGCGTCCTCTTCGCCGGTGGCGGCGTCCTCTGGGCCACCGCCACCGCCCTGGACCCGGCCTACGCGAGCACCTTCCTGCCCGCCGGCATCATCGCGGGCATCGGGTCCGGGCTGGCCCTGCCCTGCCTGTCCGGGGCCGCGACCCTGCCGCTGCCGCCGGAGCGCTTCGCCACCGGCACCGCCATGGTCTCCATGTGCCGGCAGATCGGCCTCGCCCTCGGCGCGGCCGTCGTCGCCGCCGTCATGGGCAGCCATCCGGACCTCGGGGCCTTCCACGCCGTCTGGTACTTCATGGCGGCCTGTGGACTGGCCGGAGGGATCGCCCTGTTGGCGATCCGCGGCACCGGGCCGCACCTCGTCCCGGTCACCGGCGCGGCCGCCCGGTGACCCGGCGCGCCGGGCGCCCGCCCCGCCCCCCCCCCCCCCCGCCCCCCCCCCCCCCCCCCCACCCCAA
>NZ_JBEOSD010000171.1:0-16649 GCF_040302735.1 Streptomyces sp. NPDC097619
GGCGGTTGGAGGGGTGGCCGGCGGGGCCGGGCGACCCCGTGCGCACCCGGCGGCGGGCGGCGCTGGTCCGCCGGATGTCCCGGGCGGTGCCCCGGCCCCGGAAGCGGCCGGGGCACTTCCCGGACGCGGGGCTGACGGTGCTGCGCGGGCCGGACGGCATCTGGGCACGGTGCGACGGGGGCCCGCACGGGTTCCTGAGGATCGCCGCCCACGCCCACGCGGACGCCCTCTCCGTGGAGGTCCGGCAGGACGGGGTGGACGTGCTCGCGGATCCGGGGACGTACTGCTACCACGGTCAGCCGGAGTGGCGGAGCTACTTCCGGTCCACGCTGGGCCACAACACGCTGGAGCTGGACGGCACCGACCAGTCCGTGTCGGGCGGCCCGTTCCTGTGGACCCGGCACGCCCGCAGCCGGGTGCTGGACGTGGACACCTCCGGGGCCGCGCGCGCCACCTCCACCTGGTGGGCGGAGCACCGGGGCTACCGGGGCGCGGTGCACCGGCGCCGGGTGGAGCTCGTCGCCGGTCGGCGCGAGCTGCGCCTGACGGACGAGGTGCGGACTCCGGGCCGGGCCGTGCGGCTGGCCTTCCACCTGGGTCCGGAGGTCACCGCCGAGCTGGTGGCGGACCGGGCGTTGTTGTCCTGGACCGTGGACGGCGCGGAGCGCAGCGCGGTCCTGGAGCTGCCGGAGGGGCTGTCATGGCGGGCCCACCGGGGGGAGACCGCTCCCCCGCTGGGCTGGTACTCGGCCGGGTTCGGGCGGAAGGAGCCCGCGACCACGCTGGTCGGCACCGGTTCCACCGACGGGGCCGGGGCGTTCACGACCGTCCTCAGGTTCCGCGGCTAGAGGGGGAAGGAGGAGTGGTGGTCGACAGGCGGCTCTGGGCGCTGCCGGCGGTGCTGCTGGCGCTGTTGCTGCCGGCGGCGGGCTGCTCCGGCGCACCCGAGGCCGGGTCCGGGTCCTCCGGGGCACCGGCGGCCGGGGAATCCGCGGCCGGGGGCACCGCCCCGGTGCGGGCCCGGGTGTGCGCGGCTCCGGTGCCCGGTCCGGCGACGGCCCCGGCCGGGGCGGTCACGGTGGACCCGGCGGTGGTGGGCGATCTCGCGGCGAAGACGACGAGGAGCCCCGCGGGCACCGTCTTCTGGCTCCGTCCCGGGGTCCACCGGCTGCTCCCCGACCGGTACGCCCAGGTGGTCCCGAAGGAGGGGAACCGCTACCTGGGCGCGCCGGGGGCGGTCCTGGACGGCCGCCGGACCAATCAGTACGCCTTCGGGGGCGACGCCCGGGACGTGACGCTGCGGCACCTGACGGTGCGCGGGTTCGTGGCCCCGCACAACGAGGGCGTGGTCAACCACGACTCGGCGGATGGCTGGGTGGTCGAGCACAACGTGATCGAGGACAACTCCGGGGCCGGTCTGATGGCCGGGGCCCGGCAGCGGGTCCGCGCGAACTGCCTGCGGGGCAACGGCCAGTACGGGCTGAACGCCTACAAGGACGGCAGGGGCGGGGCCGCCGTCACCGGGCTGCTGCTGGAGGGCAACGAGATCACCGCCAACAACCGGGACGACTGGGAGCGGCGGCGGCCCGGCTGCGGGTGCAGCGGGGGTGTGAAGTTCTGGGCGGTGGACGGGGCGGACGTGCGGGGGAACTGGGTGCACGACAACCGCGGGGCCGGCCTGTGGGCGGACACCAACAACAACGACTTCCGCATCGAGGACAACGTGCTGGAGTCCAACGACGGGGCCGCGCTGATCTACGAGACCAGCTACAACGCGGTGATCCGGCACAACACGGTGCGGCGGAACAACTGGGTGGAGGGGCACCGGCACGCGGACCGGGGGGACACCTTCCCGTTCGCGACGGTGTACCTGTCGGAGTCGGGCGGCGAGCCGCGGATCCCGGCGAGGACGGACCGGATCGAGGTGTACCGGAACGTGCTGGAGGACAACTGGTCCGGGATCACCCTGTGGGAGAACGCCGACCGGTTCTGCAACAGCCCCGCCAACACCTCCTCGGGCGCGTGCACCCTGCTGGTGGCGGACGTGGCGCGGTGCGCCGCGCCCGCGATCGAGCGCGCGCCGCTGTTCTCGGACTGCCGGTGGAAGACCCAGCGGGTGGAGGTGCACGACAACCGTTTCCTGCTGGACAAGTCGGTGGTGGAGTGCACGGTGAAGTGCGATCGGATGGCGGTGCTGGCGAACTACGGCACCTATCCGGACTGGTCGCCGTACCACGGGGAGGGCGTGGCCGAGGCCATCACCCGGACGCAGGGGAACCGGTGGTACGACAACGCCTACGAGGGGCCGTGGAAGTTCGTGGTCCACGACCCGAGCCAGGTGCTGGAGTTCGGGCAGTGGCAGGGCCTGCCGTACCGGCAGGACGCGGGGAGCACCTTCGTGGCCCGGGCCGGTGGTTGAGGTGACCGGAACGGGAGCGGTGCCGGGGGCGCCGCCGGAGGAGGCGGCGGCCGCCGGGGCGGCCGGGGAGCGGATGCCGAGGGCCGTGGGCGTGGCCTGGGGGCTGCTGGTCCTCAACACCCTGGGGTCCGCCGGGGCGGAGACGATCATTCCGCTGCCGCGTTCGCTGATCCAGATGGTGACGATGGGCTCGCTGGTGGCCGCGTTCGCGCTGGCCCTGGTGGTGAACCCGCGGGTGCGGGTGCGGCCGGCCGCGTACGTGTTCCTGCTGACCCTGCTGCTGGTGCCGAGCGTGATCTCCAGCGCCGACCCGGAGTCGGGGTTCGGGGCCCTGTTCCGGTGCACCCGGTTGGCGCTGTTCGTCAGCACGCTGTGGCTGCTGACCCGCTGGTGGGACGGGGGCCACGGGTTCGTCCGGCACCACATCCGGGCCTACTCGGTGGTGTTGGCCTCGGTGGCGGTGGGCGCGGTGGCCTCCCCGGGGGCGGCGACCCCGGAGGTGTACGGGGGGCGGCTGGTGGGCGTGCTGTGGCCGCTGACCCCGCCGCAGATCGGCCAGTACGCGGCCGTGATCACCGGGCTGAGCGCGCTGCTGCTGCTGGGGCGCCGGACCGACGGGCGGAGCGCCGCCCTGGTGATGGTGCCCTCGTTGGTGCTGCTGGCGCTGACGCACACCCGGACGGCCACCCTCGGGCTGATCGCCGGACTGACCCTGGCCATCGGCTCGTTGATGCTGACCAGTGCCGCCGCTCGCCGGTTCTTCGCCTGGGCGGTCGTGACGGTGGTGGTGGCGGCGGTGGGGTTCAGCTCGGCCCTGCAGGCGTGGTTCCTGCGCGGGCAGAGCAAGGAGAACTTCTCCAACCTGACCGGCCGGGCCAAGGTGTGGGACGCGTTGTTGGCGGAGCCCCGGACCCTGGCGGAGCGGCTGTTCGGGACGGGGCTGGGCGACAAGTCCTTCGGCGGGTTGCCCATCGACAACAGCTGGTTGTCGGTCTACCACGAGCAGGGCCTGACCGGCATCGTCCTGGTCTCGGGGGTCATGGCGGTGCTCGGTGGCCTGGCCCTGTTGCGGCCGCCCTCCCTGAACCGTGCCTGCGCGCTGTTCCTGGTGTCGTACGTCGCGATCGCCTCCTACACCGAGGCCGGTCTGGGCGACGCCTCCCCGTACCTGCTGCACCTGGCCGTGGCGGCCTCGCTGCTGGTGGCCCCGGCCGCTCCCGCCGTCCCGGCGCCCGAGCCCGCATTCCGATCGGTCCGCGGACCGGAGGTGACCTGAAGCATGCACGTGATGGTGGTGCACAACCGCTATGCCTCGGCCCAGCCGAGCGGTGAGAACAAGGTGGTCGACCAGGAGGTGGAGCTGCTGCGCGCGGCGGGCCACCGGGTGGACCGGTTCGAGCGGCGCAGTGACGACATCGGCGCCCTGTCCCTGCCGCGCAAGGCGGCCCTGCCGCTGCTGGTGCCGTGGAACCCGGCGGTCCGTACGGAGCTGGCGGCTCGGCTGCGGGCCGAGCGGCCCGACGTGGTGCACGTGCACAACGTCTTTCCGCTGCTCTCCCCCGCGGTGTTGGCCGGGTGCGCCGACGCGGGGGTGCCCGTGGTGGCCACCCTGCACAACTACGGGCAGGTGTGCCCGCCGGGCACCCTCCAGCGGGACGGCCGGCCCTGCTCCGCGTGCGTGGGGGGCAGTGCGCTGCCCGCCGTGCGGCACGGCTGCTACCGGGGCTCCCGCCTGGCGACGGTCCCGCTGGCGTTGAGCCTGAGCGTCAACCGGCGGCGGTGGTGGACCGGGGTGGAGCGGTTCCTGTGCATCTCGGCCGCGCAGCGCGAGGTGCTGGTGCGCTCCGGGATGCCGGCGGAGCGGCTGGCGGTGAAGCACAACTTCGTGCCGGAGCCGGGGGTGCGCCGGGAGGGCCCCGGGGAGCACGTGCTGTACCTGGGGCGGCTCGCGGAGGCCAAGGGGGTCCGGCTGCTGATGACGGCCTGGGACGCGCTGACCGCCGCGGGCGGGGTGGGCGTGCCGCTGGTGATCGCGGGGTCGGGACCGCTGGAGCCGGAGGTGACCGCCTGGGCGGCGGGCCGCCCGGACGTGCGCGTGGTCGGCCTGTACGACACGGCGCGGAGCCGGGAGGCGGTGGCCCGGTCGGTGGCCGTGGTGGCGCCGTCGACCTGGATGGAGGCGTTCGGGCTGGTGGTCGTGGAGGCGATGGCGGCCGGGGTGCCGGCCGTTGCCGCCGGACACGGGGCCTTCACCGAGCTGGTCGAGGACGGGGTGACGGGGCTGCTGCACCGGCCGGGCGACGCGGAGTCGCTGGCGGACCGGCTGCGCCTGGTCGCTTCCGATCCGGACCGGAACGACGAGCTCGGCCGGGCCGCCAGGCTCCGGTACGAGCGGGGGTTCAGCCCGGCCGTCGGGCTGGAGCGCCTGTTGGAGGCGTACCGCTCCGCGAGCGCGGGGCGGACCGGTGGCGGGCGGGTCCCGCCGGCGGTGACGGACGGAAGGGCCGGCCGCGGCGGAGCGTCCGCCGCGGGCAGGGATGGGGGCAGTAGATGACACGATGCCGACTGTGCGGCTCGGCGGCGCTGGCGAGCGTGGCCGACCTGGGGGCGACCCCGCCGTGCGAGAGCTTCCTCGCCGAGGAGCAGTTGGACCGGCCGGAGCCGGCGTACCCGCTGCACCTGCGGGTGTGCACCGAGTGCTGGCTGGCGCAGATCCCGCCGCTGATCGACCCGGAGGAGACCTTCACGGAGTACGCGTACTTCTCCTCCTACTCCACCTCCTGGGTGGAGCACGCGCGGGCCTTCACGGCCGGTGCCGTGGAGCGGTTGGGGCTGGGCGCGGACTCCTTCGTGGCCGAGGTGGCCAGCAACGACGGCTATCTGCTGCGGCACCTGGTGGAGCGGGGGGTCCGTTGCCTGGGCATCGAGCCCTCGGTGAACGTGGGCGCCGCGGCCCGGGAGGCGGGGGTGCCCACCCTGACGGCCTTCCTGGACCCCGACACCGGGGCGGCGGTCCGCGCCGAGCACGGGCCGGCCGACCTGGTGGTCGCCAACAACGTGTACGCGCACATCCCCGACGTGGTCGGCTTCACCAAGGGGCTGCGGGCCCTGGTGGCCGACGACGGCTGGGTCTCGATCGAGGTGCAGCACCTGCTGACCCTGATCGAGGAGAACCAGTACGACACGATCTACCACGAGCACTTCCAGTACTACACGGTGGCTTCCGCGGTGCGCGCCCTGGCCAGTGGCGGGCTCGCGCTGGTGGACGTGGAGCTGCTGCCCACCCACGGCGGTTCGATCCGGCTGTGGGCGCGTCCCGAGGCGGTGGCCGGCGAGCCCTCGGCGCGGGTGGCGGAGGTGCTGGACCGGGAGAAGGCCGCCGGGCTCCAGGACCTGTCCGGGTACACCGAGTTCTCCGCGCGGATCGCGAAGGTGCGCAGGGACCTGCTGCGGTTCCTGATCGACGCCGCCGACCGCGGGGAGACGGTGGTCGGCTACGGCGCCCCGGGCAAGGGGAACACCCTGCTCAACCACTGCGGGATCCGCCCCGACCTGCTGGCGTACACCGTGGACCGCAACCCGTACAAGCACGGCCGCTACACCCCCGGCACCCGCATCCCGATCCTGCCGCCCGAGCGGATCGCCGCGGACCGGCCCGACTACGTGCTGGTGCTGCCCTGGAACCTGCGGGACGAGCTGGTGGAGCAGCTGTCCTTCGTGCACGAGTGGGGCGGCCGCCTGGTCTTCCCCATCCCGGAACTCAGCATTGTCGAGGTGAAGTCGTGAAGGTCGTCCTGTTCTGCGGCGGTTACGGAATGCGCATGCGCAACGGCACCGCCGACGACGTGCCCAAGCCCATGGCGATGGTCGGTCCCCGGCCGCTGATCTGGCACGTCATGCGCTATTACGCCCACTTCGGGCACAAGGAGTTCATCCTGTGCCTGGGCTACGGGGCCCACCACATCAAGGACTTCTTCCTCAACTACGAGGAGACCACCTCCAACGACTTCGTGCTGCGCGGCGGGCGCACCGAGTTACTGTCCACCGACATAGCCGACTGGACGATCACCTTCGTGCAGACCGGCATCGAGTCCCCCATCGGGGAGCGGCTGCGCCGGATCCGCCCGCACCTGGACGGGGACGAGATGTTCCTCGCCAACTACGCCGACGTGCTCACCGACGCCCCGCTCCCGGAGATGATCGAGAAGTTCCGCGGGCGCGACGCGGGCGCCTCGATGATGGTGGTGCCCCCGCAGCAGTCCTTCCACTGCGTGGACCTCGGCGAGGACGGCCTGGTCGGCGGCATCACCGCGGTCAGCGACATGCCCCTGTGGGAGAACGGCGGCTACTTCGTGCTCCGCCAGGAGGTCTTCGACCACATCCCCGAGGGCGGGGACCTGGTCGCCGACGGCTGCGCCGGACTGGCCAAGCAGGGCCGGCTGGTGGCCCACCGGCACCGCGGCTTCTGGAAGCCCACCGACACCGTCAAGGAGCGGGCCGCCCTCGACTCCTCCTACGCCGTGGGCGACCGCCCGTGGGCGGTGTGGGAGCACAACGGCCGCGACGGTGCCGGAACGGAGCGCGCGTGATACGCCTGACGGCCGGGGGGCCGTCCCGGGTGGTCGCGGTCGGCGCGCACTGCGACGACATCGCCATCGGTGCCGGGGGCACCCTGCTCACCCTGTGTCGGGCGCGGCCCGGCCTCCGGGTGGACGCCCTGGTGCTGTCCGGCGGCGGCACCGACCGGGAGCAGGAGGAGCAGGCCGCCCTGGCCGCCTTCTGCCCCGGCGCGGACCTGCGGCTGACCGTGCTTAAGCTGCCCGACGGTCTGCTCCCCGCGCACTGGGAGGAGGCCAAGCGGGCCGTGGAGGAGCTGCGCGCCCGCACCGAGCCCGACCTGCTGCTGGCGCCCCGCACCGACGACGCCCACCAGGACCACCGGGGGTTGGCCCGGCTGCTGCCGACGGCCTTCCGCGACCACCTGGTGCTGGGCTACGAGATCGTCAAGTGGGACGGCGACCTGGGTCGGCCCAACACCTACCAGCCGCTGGCGCCGAAGACCGCCGAACGGAAGGTGGAGCTCCTCCAGGAGCACTACCCCTCCCAGCGGCACCGGCCCTGGTACGACCGGGAGGCCTTCCTCGGGCTGGCCCGGATCCGCGGCATCGAATGCCACGCGCGCTACGCCGAGGCGTTCACCGTCACCAAACTCACTCTCGACCTGGGGGAATGAACCTTGCGCGTACTGCTGACCGGACACCAGGGCTACCTGGGCACCGTGATGGCCCCGGTCCTGGCGGCCGCCGGGCACGAGGTCACCGGACTCGACTCCGGCCTCTTCGCCGACTGCGTCCTCGGCCCGCCGCCCGCGGACCCGACCGGACACCGGGTGGACCTGCGCGACGTCACCGCCGAGCACCTGGCCGGGGTGGACGCCGTGGTCCACCTGGCCGCGCTCTCCAACGACCCCCTGGGCTCCCTGGCCCCGGAACTCACCTACGACATCAACCACCACGCCTCGGTGCGGCTGGCCCGGCTCGCCCGCGAGGCCGGGGTCCGGCGCTTCCTGTACGCCTCGACCTGCTCGGTGTACGGCGCGGCCGGCGGCGAGGGCCTGGTCGGCGAGGACGCCCCGCTGCGCCCGGTCACCCCGTACGCCGAGTCCAAGGTCCGGGTCGAGGACGACCTGCGGGCCCTGGCCGACGCGGACTTCACCCCGGTGTACATGCGCAACGCCACCGCCTTCGGCTTCTCGCCCCGGCTGCGCGCCGACATCGTGCTGAACAACCTGGTCGGGCACGCCCTGCTGACCGGGGAGGTGCTGGTGCTGTCCGACGGCACCCCGTGGCGGCCGCTGGTGCACGCGGGCGACATCGCGCGGGCCTTCTCCGCCGCGCTGACCGCGCCCCGGGAGGCCGTGCACGACCGGGCCTTCAACATCGGCAGCGAGGCCAACAACGTCACCGTCGCGGAGATCGCCGAGCAGGTGGCGGCGGCGGTGGACGGGGCCAAGGTGGTGATCACCGGGGAGAACGGCGCGGACCCGCGCTCCTACCGGGTGGACTTCTCCCGGTTCCGGGAGGCGGTGCCCGGCTTCGACTGCGAGTGGTCCGTGGAGCGGGGCGCCCGTGAACTCGTCGACGCCTACCGCGCCCACGGGCTGACCGCCGAGGACTTCGAGCGCCGCTTCACCCGGCTGGCCGTGCTGCGGGCCGCCGCCGACGGCGGCGCCCTCGACGACACCCTGCGGTGGCGCCCGTGACCCCCGGGGAGGAGATGCACGCCCTGGTGGAGCGGCTGTACCCGCTCTGCCGCAGCATCACGGGCGACGGGCTCCGCGCCACCCTGGAGATCATCGGGGAGCACCTGCCGCTGGAGGTCCACGAGGTGCCCACCGGCACCCCGGTGCTGGACTGGACGATCCCGCAGGAGTGGAACATCCGGGACGCCTACGTGGCCGACGCCTCCGGGCGGCGGGTCGTGGACTTCGCCGCGTCCAGCCTTCACGTGCTCGGGTACAGCGTCCCGGTGGCGGCGACCATGCCGCTGTCCGAGCTGCGCCCACACCTGCACACCCTGCCGGAGCACCCGTCCTGGGTGCCGTACCGGACCAGTTACTACACCCCGACCTGGGGGTTCTGCCTGGCCCAGGAGACCTTGGACGCCCTCCCGGAGGGGGAGTACGAGGTCCGCGTGGACTCCACCCTGGAGGACGGCCACCTCACCTACGCCGAGCACGTGGTGCCGGGGCGGGTCGAGGAGGAGGTCATCGTCTCCTGCCACGTCTGCCACCCCTCGCTCGCCAACGACAACCTGGCGGGCGTGGCGGTGGCCGTGCAGCTGGCCCGGGCCCTGGCGGCGGAACGCCCCTACTACACCTACCGGTTCGTCTTCGCTCCCGGCACCATCGGGGCGATCACCTGGCTGGCCCGCAACGCGGAGCGGATCGACCGGGTCCGGCACGGGCTGGTCCTGGCCTGCGCCGGGGATCCGGGACAGTTGACGTACAAGCGGAGCCGGCGCGGCGACGCCGGGATCGACCGGGCGCTGCGGCACGTGCTGCTCGCCTCCGGCCGGCCCCACCGGATCACGGAGTTCACCCCGTACGGGTACGACGAACGGCAGTACTGCTCGCCGGGGTTCGACCTCGGGGTCGGTTCCCTGAGCCGGACCCCGTACGCCGGGTACCCGGAGTACCACACCTCGGCCGACAACCCCGGTTTCGTCTCCCCCGAGGCGATGGAGGACACCCTCGCGGTGTGCCGGGAGGCCTTCGCCGTCCTCGACCGCGACCGCATCTACCTCAACCTCAGCCCCTACGGGGAACCGCAGCTGGGGCGGCGCGGGCTGTACGACTCGCTGGGCGGGCGCAGTGACGCCAAGGAGGCCCAGATGGCGATGTTGTGGGTGCTGAGCCTGTCCGACGGGGAGCACTCCCTGCTCGACGTCGCGGAACGCGCCGGACTGCCCTTCGGCACGGTGGCCGACGCCGCGGAGGCGCTGTGCGACGCCGGACTGCTCAAGGCGTGACGGTGACCACGGGGAGCGGGCGGGAGCGGGGGGCGGCCGGTCCCGCCGGGGGGCGGGGCGCCGGCCGGGCGGTGCTGGGCCGGTTGTCCTGGGGGTTGGCCGACCAGGCGGCCTGCAGCCTGACCAATTTCGCGGTGGGCGTGTACGTGGCCCGTTCGCTGGGGGCGGCCGCGTTCGGCGTGTTCAGCCTGGCCTGGCTGACCTACGGCGTGGTCCTCAACGTGGCGCGCGGGCTGGCCACCGACCCGCTGGTGGTCCGCTTCAGCGGGGCGCCGGCGGAGTCCTGGCGGCCCGCGGCGGCCCGCGCCTCGGGCACCGCCCTCGGGGTCGGCGCCGCCCTGGGCACGGTCTGCCTGCTCACGGGCCTGGCCCTGGGCGGGCGGGTGGGGGCCGCCTTCGCCTGCCTGGGGGTGGTCCTGCCGGGTCTGCTGCTCCAGGACGCGTGGAGGTTCGTCTTCTTCGCGGCCGGCGAGGGCAAGCGGGCCTTCCTCAACGACCTGGTGTGGGGGCTGGCGCTCGTCCCCGCCCTGCTCCTGGCGGCCCGGGCCGGGACGGTGGCCGCCTTCGTACTGGCGTGGGGGGCCGCCGCGGCGGTCGCCGCGCTGTACGGCTGCCTCCGCTCCGGGCCGCGGCCGCGGCCGACCGGGGCCCGGGGTTGGCTCGCCGACCACCGGGACCTCGGGTACCGGTACCTGGTCGAGAACGTCAGCCTGAGCGGCGCGAGCCAGGTGCGGGCCTACGGGCTCGGGGCGATCGTCGGGGTCGGCGCGGTGGGCGCGGTGCGGGGCGCGGAGCTGCTCCTCGGACCGTTCCTGGCCCTGCTCATGGGGCTGTCCCTGGTGACCGTCGCGGAGGCGGCGCGGGTGCTGCGCACGGCCCCGCACCGGCTGGGTCGGTTCTGCCTGATGCTCGGCGGCGGGCAGGCGGTGGCGGCCCTGCTGTGGGGCGGCGCGCTGCTGTTGGTCCCGGACCGGGCCGGGGAGCTGGTGCTCGGCGGGGTGTGGCCGGCCGCCTCCGAGCTGATCGTGCCCGCCACGCTGGGCGTGGCGGGGGCCGGTCTGGGCACCGGCGCGGCGGCCGGGCTGCGGGCGTTGGGCGCGGCCCGGCGGAGTCTGCGCTGCCAGCTGTTCGCCTCGACGCTTTACGTGGGCGGGGGGTTGGGCGGGGCGGTCGCGACGGGCACCACCGGTTCGGCCTGGGGGGTCGCGGCGGCGACGCTCGTCTCCTCGACCGTGTGGTGGCTCCAGTTGCGGGCCGCGCTGCGCGGGCCGCTGCCCGTCCCCGGGGGCGCCGCCGTACCGGCCCCCTCCTCCGCCGGGCCGGGGGAACGGGCGGCCGGGACACCGTCCGCCCCGGAAGCGACACAACCGAAATGACCGTAGCGGCACGCAGGGGATCGCAGTGGGTCCCCGTGGATCGAACCGAAGTGAGGACGTCATGACCGCCCTTCCCAGGCTGAGCGTCGGCCTGCCCGTGTACAACGGCGAGGAGTACCTCGCCGAGTCCCTCGACGCCCTGCTCGGCCAGACCTACGAGGACTTCGAGCTGGTCATCTCGGACAACGCCTCGACCGACGGGACCGAGGAGATCTGCCGCGCGTACGCGGCGAAGGACGCCCGGATCCGCTACATCCGGCTGCCCCGCAACATCGGTGCCGCCCCGAACCACAACTACGTGTTCACGCAGTGCCGGGGCGAACTGTTCAAGTGGGCCTCGCACGACGACCTGTACGCCCGGGACCTGCTGCGGCGCTGCGTGGAGGCCCTGGACGAGCGGCCGGAGGTGATCCTCGCGCACACCGGGCAGGCCGTCATCGACGGCGAGGGCCGGGTGAAGGTGCCGTACGCCTACACCCTGCGGACGGACTCCCCGCGGGCCCCGGAGCGGTTCCGCAGCCTCCTGTTCGAGCCGGGCGGGGACGACTTCTACGGGGTGATGCGGGCGGAGGTGCTGCGCCGGGTGAAGCCGCACGACAGCTACCACCACGCCGACCGCACCTTCGTCGCCGAGATCACCCTGCACGGGGCCTTCCACCAGGTGCCGGAGCTGTTGTACTTCCGCCGGGACCACCCGACCCGCGCCGAGCGGGCCAACCCGTCGAAGAAGTCCCGTTGTGTGAACCTGGACCCGCGACGGGCCGGCCCGCTGCACCCGACCCCGCGGCTGTTGGCCGAGTACGTGGCGGGTTTCGTCTCGGCGGTCCGGCGGGCCCCGCTCTCGGCGGCGGACCGGCGGGCCTGCTACGGGCACCTCGCGGCCTGGGCGACCAGCCGGATCCGGCCGGGCGCCGGCGAGCGGGTGGAGGACCGGGCCCCGGTGGACCCGGCGCGGCTCGCCGTGTCCGTGGACTCGCTGGTCGCGGGCCGGGAAGGCGGCCGGCGGTGACCCGCGCGCACCGGGGACCGGTGCGGGTCGGGGTGTTCGGGCTGCTGGGCTCCGGGAACCTCGGCAACGACGGTTCCCTCGAAGCGCTGTTGGGCTACCTGCGGGCCGACCACCCGCAGGCCGCCGTGGACGCGCTGTGCGGGGGCCCGGAGGCGGTCACGGCCCGGTTCGGGATCCCGGCGACCCGACTGCACTGGTACCGCGGCGAGTACAGCACCGCCTCGCGGGTGGGTTCGGTGGCGGCCAAGGGCGCCGGGAAGCTCGTGGACGTCTTCCGGACCGCCGCGTGGGTGCGCCGGCACGAGGTGGTGATCGTGCCCGGCATGGGGGTGCTGGAGGCCACGCTGCCGCTGCGGCCCTGGGGGTTCCCGTACGCGCTGTTCCTGCTGTGCGCCTCCGGTCGGCTGTTCGGCACCCGGGTGGCGCTGGTCAGCGTCGGCGCGGGGCCCATCGGCAGCCGGCCGACCCGGGCGCTGGTGCGCTGGTCGGCCCGGCTGGCCGCCTACCGCTCGTACCGGGACGCCCCCTCGCGGGGCGCGATGCGGGCGATGGGCGTGGACACCTCCCGCGACTCCGTCTACCCGGACCTGGCCTTCGCCCTGCCGGCGCCCCGCGCGGAGGTGCCGTCCGGGGAGGAGCCGGGGTCGGTGTGCGTGGGCGTGATGGACTTCCACGGCGGGGACGACGACCGGGACCGGGCGGAGGAGATCCACCGGCGGTACCTGGACGGCACCACGCGCTTCGTGCGGGCGCTCGTCGCGGACGGCCGGCGGGTCCGGCTGCTCACCGGGGACGACTGCGACGCGCCGGTGGCCGACGCGATCGTGCGCGCCGCCGACTCGCCGCTGGTGACGGTCGCCCGCGCGGAGTCCCTGGACGACCTGATGGCGGAGACGGCGGCGGCCGGGACCGTCGTCGCCACCCGCTACCACAATCTCGTCTGCGCCCTGAAGACGGGCACGCCCACCCTGGCCCTCAGCTACGCGACGAAGAGCGACGCGCTGATGGAGCGGATGGGGCTCGCCGCGTACCGCCATCCGGCCCGGGAGGTCGACGCCGACCGGCTGCTGGAGCAGTTCCGGGTCCTGGAGAAGGAGGCGGCGGAGCTGCGCCGCGTCCTCGCCGAGCGGAACGCCGCCGCCGCCCGCGAGATCGGGCGGCAGTTCACGGACCTGACCGCGGCCCTGTTCCCGGCGGCCCGTCCGGCCGCCACCGACCGACACGCCCCCACCACCCTGCGGGAGACCTCGTGAACGCCCCCGGCATGACCGTGAAGGAGGTCCCGGAGATCGCCGGGGCCCTCCTCTTCGTACCGACCCCGTACGCCGACGAACGCGGCTTCTTCTGCCGCACCTTCGACGCCGAGGCGGTGCGGGCGGCGGGCCTGGACCCGGACGCCTTCGTCCAGGACAGCGTGTCCCGATCGGTGGGGGGCGTGCTGCGCGGGCTGCACCTGCGGTCGGGGCGCGGCGAGGCGAAGTTGGTGCGCTGCTCGTACGGGGAGGTGTTCGACGTGGTGGTGGACCTGCGGCCGGACTCGCCGACCCATCGGAACGTGGCCACCTTCGAGTTGTCGGGCGAGACGCAGGTGACCCTGTACGTCCCGGCGGGCTGCGCGCACGGCTTCCAGGCCCTGACGCCGACGGCCGACGTGTCGTACCGGATCGACCGGCCGCACGATCCGACGGAGGACGTCACCATCGCCTTCGACGATCCGGAGCTGGCGGTCCCGTGGCCGTTGCCGCCGACCGGGGTGTCGCGGCGTGACCGGGAGGCGCCGAGCCTCGCCGAGGTCCTGAAGCAGAGGGAGGTCTGAGGCCGGTGGAGCACGGGACGAACGGACGGGACGCGGGCGTGCCCGGCGGGGCGGAGCGGGCGGCGGGCGGGTTCGCGCTGCCCCGGTCGCGCGCGGCGAACGAGCGGCTGCACGCCCTGGTCCCCGGTGGCGCGCACACCTACGCCAAGGGCGAGGACCAGTACCCGGAGGACCTGGCGCCGGTCATCAGCCACGGCCGGGGCGCGCACGTGTGGGACCTGGACGGCAACCGGTACGTGGAGTACGGCTCGGGGCTGCGGTCGGTGAGCCTGGGGCACGCCCATCCGCGGGTGGTGGAGGCGGCCCGGCGGGAGCTGGAGCGCGGCAGCAACTTCGTGCGGCCCTCGGTGCTGGAGGCGGAGGCGGCGGAGCGGTTCCTCGCCACGGTGCCCACCGCCGACATGGTGAAGTTCGGGAAGAACGGGTCGGACGTCACCACGGCGGCGGTGCGGCTGGCGCGGGCGGTGACCGGTCGGCCGCGGGTGGCGATCTGCGGGGACCAGCCCTTCTTCTCGGTGGACGACTGGTTCATCGGCACCACCCCGATGTCCGCGGGGATCCCGGCCGCGACGACCGAGCTGACCGTGTCCTTCCCGTACGGGGACCTGGGCGCGGTGGCGGAGCTGCTCGACCGGTACGAGGGGGAGGTGGCCTGTCTGGTCCTGGAGCCGGCCGGGCACGTGGAGCCGCCGACCGGGTACCTGGAGGGGCTGCGGGTGCTGGCCGACCGGCACGGCTGCCTGCTGGTCTTCGACGAGATGATCACCGGTTTCCGCTGGTCCGAGGCGGGCGCGCAGGGTCTGTACGGGGTCACCCCGGACCTCTCCACCTTCGGCAAGGCGCTGGGGAACGGCTTCGCGGTGTCGGCCCTCGCCGGTCGCCGGGAACTGATGGAGTACGGCGGTCTGCGCCACGACGGGGACCGGGTGTTCCTGCTGTCCACGACGCACGGGGCCGAGACCCACTCGCTGGCCGCCGCGATGGCCGTGCAGACCGTGTACACGCAGGAGGGCACCACCGCCCGTCTGCACGCGTCGGGCGAGCGGTTGGCGGCGGGGGTGCGCGACGCGGCGGAGTCGGCGGGGGTCGCGGATCGGGTGCTGGTCCGGGGCCGGGCGAGCAATCTGGTCTTCGCCACCCTGGACGGGGAGGGCCGGCCCTCGCAGGAGTACCGGACCCTGTTCCTGCGGCGGCTCCTCGAAGGCGGGGTGCTGGCCCCGTCGTTCGTGGTGAGCGCGGCCCTGGACGAGGCGGATCTCGCGCACACGGTGGACGTGGTGGCCGAGGCCTGCGCGGTGTACCGGAAGGCGTTGGAGGCGGGGGATCCCGGGCCGTGGCTCGGGGGTCGTCCGGTGAAGCCGGTGTTCCGCAGCCGGGTCTGAGCCCGACCGCCCGGCCCTCGGACGCGTACGCCCCCGGACGCGTCCCCGGCCCGTCTCAGCTCCGGCCCCGCCGCACGGTGCCGGACAGCCGGTCCACCGTCCAGGCGGTGGCCGGGGTGACGGCGAGGGCGGTGCACCAGCCGCCGAGCACGTCCGTCGGGTAGTGGGCGCCCAGGGCGACCTGGGCCCAGCCCATGGCGAGGGCGGCGGCCAGGGCCGCCGCGAAGACCAGCAGGGTGCCCGTGGTCCGGCCGAGGGCGAGGCGGCCGGCGGCGAGCAGGGCCAGCAGCAGGGCGACCGAGGCGAGGAACGCGGTGTGCCCGCTGGGGTAGGACAGGTAGCCGCCGTTGATGGTCCGTCCGACCACGTGCTTGAGCAGGGTGGTGGCGGTGACGGTCAGTCCGGCGGCGGTGACGACGAGCACGGCGGCGCGGGGGCGGCGCAGCAGCAGACAGCCGGCGACGACGGTCGCGATCAGGGCGGCCGCGCCGAGCGGTTCGCCGAGGAAGTCCGTGGCCAGGGCGAGCTGCCGCCACCAGGTGGGGCGCCGGCCGTCGACCGCCTCCCCGACCCGCTCGTCGACTCCGCCGGGCCCGCCGTGGCCGGCGTAGAGGATGCCGAGGCCGGCGACCACGA
Source organism: Streptomyces sp. NPDC097619 (assembly GCF_040302735.1). Taxonomy (NCBI): domain Bacteria; kingdom Bacillati; phylum Actinomycetota; class Actinomycetes; order Kitasatosporales; family Streptomycetaceae; genus Streptomyces; species Streptomyces sp. NPDC097619. The sequence continues at coordinate 16,169 of NZ_JBEOSD010000171.1, forward strand.
GGGCCGCGAGCGCGGCGATCAGTCCGAGCCAGGGGTGCAACGGGCTTGGTAACAGGGGAGGTTCGGTGCGTCCTTGCCGTTCCAGTGCACTCATCCGTTCAGCCGTTCCGGGGGCCGGGCAGCCCGGCCGCGGCCAGTCTGGCACACCCCGACCGCGCCGTTGCCGGAACGCCGGAGGGGCCGGCACCCGTGCGGATGCCGGCCCCTCGGCGCCCGGGCCTCAGCCCCGGGTGCGCTGCTCCCCGTCCTGGGCGCGTTCGAGCATCTGCTTCCAGAAGGCGGCCGCGCCCTCGGCTCCGGCCAGCTCGCCGGCCCAGGCGTCCTGGTTGGCGTCGGCGCTGCCCCCGATGACCTTCCACAGCTCCTCGGCGGACTCGCGGGAGAGCCGTCCGACGGTGCGCCAGTTCTCGGCCTGGGCGTTCGCGGCGGCCTGCTCGGCCAGCCAGGCCCGCCGCGCGGCCTCCGCGTGCGCGGACACGGC
>NZ_JBEOSD010000172.1:0-16421 GCF_040302735.1 Streptomyces sp. NPDC097619
GACCCTTCCCGGGCTCGCCGAGGCGCACGGGGCGGGCGAGCTGGCCCCGGCCCCGCTGCGCGCCTACGCCGTGACCCGGGAGGAGGTCGGTGTCCTCGGCGGCGGCGTCGCCGAGGACGACGCGGCGGCCGGTCCGGGCGAGGGCGGCCCGGATCCGGGCGTGGTCCAGGAGGCCGCCGGCGGTCAGCGGGGCGGCCTCCTCCCCCACCACCCGCAGGAACTCGGCGCAGGAGGGGTGCAGGGCGCGGCCGGAGGCCAGGGCGCGTTCCTCGGCCTCGCGGTGGGCGGGGCCGGGGGCGGGGGCCTGCGCCGCGTGGGCGGCGGTGGCGGGGTCGAGCCGGCCGAGGGGCGCGGAGTGGAAGCGGGCCAGGTCCGCGGGGTCGAAGAGGAGCAGGACCGGCCCGGCGGGGGCCCGGACCACCACCGGTGCCCCGCCGTGCCGGCGGCGCAGTCTCCGCAGGACGGTGGCGGACAGGACGGGGGCGCCGAGGAGGTCGAGGAGGGCGGCGGTGCGGGGGCGGGGGGCCGCGGTGCCGCCGCAGAGTCGGGCGGGAAGCGCGTGCCCCAGGAGGAAGCCGAGGTTCTCGGCCGGGCGGGCGCGGACCGGCAGGAGCGCGGCGGGCGACTCCCCCGGACCCGGGAGCGGTCGGGCCGGGGTCGGCACCGCGGGGGCGGGACGCTCCCGCGCGGGGTCCTCCCGGTCCGGCTCCGCGGCCGCCGGGGAGGTGCCCCGCCGGCGGCCCCGGGTGGGGGTCGGGCCCCCGGCCGTGCGGGGTCCGGGCACGCCGGGAACGGTTTCGCGCTCCGTACGCATGGTGACCCTCCGCTCAGCAGATGACGCCTGTCGGTGACACTCTGTGCACGGCGGGTGCGGGTTTGGCAAAACGGCCCGCCCCGGGCGGGGCGGGCCGAAGAGGCGTCCGGGGAGCGGGCGTTGGGGTGCGGGAGCCGGTGTCACGGCGGGGCTGCGGGTCGGTCGGCGGGTGCCGGTCGGCGCCTCCGACCTCGGATCGGGCCGTCAATCCGAGGCCCCGCGCGCCACCCCCACGAGTGAGGGGCCGGCCGGGCCGGACCGCCCTCAGGAGGTCCCCGCCCCCGGATCGGCTCCGCCGCTCGTGCCGGTCGCGCCGGGGGCTCCGGGCGGCGGGGCGGGCGGGGCCGCCAGGTCCCCGGCGGCCGGGACCACCTGCCGTTCGGCCGCGAAGTGGCAGGCGGACGGGTGCGCGGCGGGGCCTCCGGCGGCCTCCAGGTGCGGGGGCACGGCCAGCAGCGGGACCTCCGTGGAGCAGCGCTCCTCGGCCTTCCAGCAGCGGGTGCGGAAGCGGCAGCCCGAGGGCGGGTTGGCCGGGGAGGGCACGTCACCGCTGAGGATGATCCGGTCGCGGTGCTCCCGGGCCCCGGGGTCGGGCACCGGCACGGCCGACAGCAGGGCCTGGGTGTAGGGGTGCGTGGGGTGGTCGTAGATCTCGGTGTCGGTGCCGATCTCGACCAGCTTGCCGAGGTACATCACGCCGACCCGGTCGGAGATGTGCCGGACGATCGACAGGTCGTGCGCGATGAACACGTAGGAGAGGCTGAACTCGCTCTGGAGGCGCTCCAGCAGGTTGATCACCTGCGCCTGGACGGACACGTCGAGGGCGGAGACCGGCTCGTCGGCGACGATCACCTCCGGCCGCAGGGCCAGGCCGCGGGCGATGCCGATGCGCTGGCGCTGACCGCCGGAGAACTGGTGCGGGTACCGGTTGATGTACTCCGGGTTCAGACCCACGACGTCGAGCAGTTCCTGCACCTTGCGGCGCCGGTCCCCCTTGGGCGCCACCTCGGGGTGGATCTCGTACGGCTCCCCGATGATGTCGCCCACCGTCATGCGGGGGTTCAGCGAGGTGTACGGGTCCTGGAACACCATCTGGATGTTGCGGCGGACGGCCTTCAGGGCACGGCCGGACAGCTTGGTGATGTCCTCGCCCTTGTAGGAGATGGCTCCGGCGGTGGGGCGTTCGAGGTTGACGAGCATCTTGGCGACGGTGGACTTCCCGCAGCCGGACTCGCCGACGATGCCCAGGGTCTCCCCGGCGCCCAGCGCGAAGGAGACGCCGTCCACGGCCTTGACCGCGCCGATCTGCTTCCTGAAGAGGATGCCCTGGGTGAGGGGGAAGTGCTTGACCAGGTCCGTCACTTCGAGGATCGGCTCGGTGGCCTCAGGCATGGAGGCACTCCTTCCAGAAGTGGCAGGCGCTCTGCCGGGCCACGGGGGACTCGGTGACCTCGGCCAGCGGGGGCACCTCGGCGCGGCAGAGGTCCCGGGCCATCGGGCAGCGCGGGTTGAAGGCGCAGCCCGGCGGGATGGCGAGGAGGTTGGGCGGCAGCCCCTTGATGGCGTAGAGCTCCTGGCCCTTCTGGTCCAGGCGCGGGATCGAGTCCAGCAGGCCCCGGGTGTAGGGGTGCGCCGGGTTCTTGTAGATCTCGTGGACGGGGGCGGCCTCGACGATCCGTCCGGCGTACATCACGGCGATCTTGTCGGCCACGTCGGCGACGACGCCCAGGTCGTGGGTGATCAGGATCAGGCCCATGTTCAGCTCGCGCTGGAGCTCGGCGAGCAGGTCCATCACCTGTGCCTGGACGGTCACGTCGAGGGCGGTGGTGGGCTCGTCGGCGATGATCAGGGAGGGTTCCAGGGCCAGCGCCATGGCGATCATGATGCGTTGGCGCATGCCGCCGGAGAACTGGTGCGGGTAGTCCGTCACCCGCTGCTTGGCGGCGGGGATCTTGACCCGGTCCATCAGCTCCACGGCCTTCGCCTTGGAGTCCTTGCGCGACAGGCCCCGGTGCACCTCGAACATCTCGCCCAGCTGCGCGCCCACCGTGAGCACGGGGTTGAGGGAGGACAGGGCGTCCTGGAAGATCATGGCCATCTCGGCCCCGCGGATCTTCCGGCGTTCGTCCTCCTTCATCTTCAGGAGGTCCTTGCCCTTGAAGAGGATCTCGCCCTGCGGGATCCGGCCCGGGGGCATGTCGAGGATGCCCATCACGGCCTGCGCCGTGACCGATTTGCCGGATCCGGACTCGCCGAGCACCGCGAGGGTCTCCCCCTCGTCCACCGCGTAATTGACCCCGTTGACGGCCTTGGCGACACCGTCCCTGGTCTTGAACTCCACGTGCAGATCGCGGACTTCGAGCAGCATGGCCCCGCCTCCTCAGCGCAGCTTGGGGTCGAGGGCGTCGCGGACCGCGTCGCCGAGCATGATGAACGCCAGCACCGTGAGGCTCAGCGCTCCGGCCGGCCACAGCAGCATGTGGGGCGCGTTGCGGATCTGCGGGGCGGCGTTGGAGATGTCGATGCCCCAGGACACGGTGGGCGGGCGCAGGCCCACGCCCAGGAAGGACAGGGTGGCCTCCAGGGCGATGTACGTGCCCAGGGCGATGGTCGCCACCACGATCACGGGGGCCACCGCGTTGGGGGTCACGTGCCGCAGCAGCATCCGGCCGCTGCCCGCGCCGAGGGCCCGGGCGGCCTGCACGTAGTCGTTCTGCTTGGCGGTGATCACGGAGCCGCGGGCGATGCGGGCGATCTGCGGCCAGCCCAGCAGCACGATGAAGCCGACCACCGGCCAGACGGTGGTGCTGGTGACCACGGAGAGGAAGACCAGGCCGCCGAGGACCACCGGGATGCCGAAGAAGATGTCGGCGACCCGGGAGAGCAGCGCGTCCCACCAGCCGCCGAAGAAGCCCGCCAGGCCGCCGAGCAGGGAACCGAGCAGGGCCGCGCCGACGGTGGCGCAGATACCCACGGTGATGGAGGCGCGGGCCCCGTACACGGTGCGGGTGTACACGTCGCAGCCCTGGGTGTCGTACCCGAAGGGGTGGCCGGGCTCGGAGCCCTGCTGGGACTTGGACAGGTCGCACTGGAGCGGGTCCCCGCTCGCGATGAGCTGCGGCCAGATCGAGATGACCACGAGGAAGAGGATCAGCAGGGAGGAGATCAGGAAGACCGGGTTGCGGCGCAGCTGGTGCCAGGCGTCGGACCACAGGGAGCGGGGCTTCTCCTGGGGGCCCGGACCGTTGGGCGAGAGGTCCTTCTCCAGGCTCTCGGCCTCTTCGATCGCGAGGTCCATGGGTCCGCCCTGTCCGGTGGGGGCGATGGCTTCCCGGTCGCCGGGCTGGAGCGGGTCGTACGGCTCAGGCATAACGGATCCTCGGGTCCAGGACCGCGTAGAGCAGGTCGACGAGCAGGTTCGCCAGCAGGAAGACGATCACCAGGATGGTCACGAAGCCGACCACGGTGGGGGCGTTGTTGCGGAGGATGCCCTGGTAGAGCTGGTAGCCCACGCCGTGGATGTTGAAGATCCGCTCGGTGACGATCGCCCCGCCCATCAGGGCGCCGATGTCGGTGCCGATGAAGGTGACCACGGGGATCAGGGAGTTCCGCAACAGGTGCCGGGTGATGACGCGGCGGCGCGGCAGCCCCTTGGCCACGGCGGTGCGGACGTAGTCGGCCTTGACGTTCTCGGCGATGGAGGTGCGGGTCAGCCGGGTGACGTAGGCGAGGGAGACCAGGGCCAGCACGATGCCGGGCAGGATCAGTTCGTTGAGGGGGGCGTCGGAGGAGACGGTGGGCCGGACCCAGCCCCATTTGACGCCGAGGACGAACTGCAGCAGGTAGCCGGTGACGAAGGTCGGCACCGAGATGACGATCAGGGTGAGGACCAGCAGGCCGGTGTCGATGGCCCGGCCCCGGCGGAGGCCGCTGATCACGCCGAAGGTGATGCCGACCACGATCTCGAAGAAGATCGCCACCAGGGTCAGTCGCAGGGTCACCGGGAAGGCCGAGGCCATGAGTTCGGTGACCTTCTGGCCGTTGAAGGCGGTGCCGAAGTCGCCCTGGAAGATCTGGCCCATGTAGTGCAGGTACTGCTTCCACAGGGGCTGGTCGAGATAGAGGTCCTTGCGGATGCGGGCGGCGGTGGCGGGGTCGGGCGCCTTGTCGCCGAAGAGGGCCGCGACGGGGTCGCCCAGCGCGTACACCATGAGGAAGATGAGGAACGTGCTCCCGATGAACACCGGGATCATCTGGAGCAGTCGCCGGATGACGTAGCGGCCCAAGGGAGCCTCCGGATTCCGGGTGGCCGCCCCGGCGGTCACCGGCCGGGGCGGTCACATGGCTGTGGAGTGGGGGTCAGCCGACCTTGATCTGGTCGTAGACGGGGACGCTGAACTGGTTCAGCTCCACGTTCGACAGGCGCTCGGAGTAACCGGCGCTGCCGTTCTGGTACCAGAGCGGGATGGAGGGCATCTGGGCGGCGAGGATCTTCTCGGCGTCCTGGAACTTGGCGATGGCCTTCGCGGTGTCGCTCTCGGCGTTGGCCTCGTCGACGAGCTTGTCGAAGTCCTTGTTGCTGAACTTCCCGTAGTTGGAGGAGGCGCCGGTGTAGTACAGCGGCTCCAGGAAGTTCTGGATCAGCGGGTAGTCGCCCTGCCAGCCGGACCGGAAGGGGCCGGTGAGCTTGAAGGAGCTCTGCTGGTTGCGGAAGTCCGCGAAGGTGCCGACCGGGTTCACGGTGCAGACCGGGCCGCGGCCGAGGGCGTTGTTGATGCTGTTGCAGACCGCGTCCATCCACACCCGGTGGGAGCCGGTGTCCACGTTCGAGGTGACGGTGACCTTGCCGCCGGGCAGTCCGCCGCCCTCCTCGATGAGCTGCTTGGCGGCGGCCGGGTCGTACTGGCACAGCTCGCCGCACATGTCCTTGTACCCGCCCTTCTCGCCGAGGGCGGAGGAGGTCCAGTCCTTGGCGGGGCTGCGGGTGTCCTGGAAGATCTGCTTGGTGATCTCCTCGCGGTTGATCGCGCGGGAGATGCCCTGCCGGACCTTCTCCATGCCCGCCTTGTTCCACCGCGGGTCGTACAGCGGGAAGGTGAGGGTCTGGATGATCAGGGCGGGCTGGTTGATGTACCGGTCGCCGAGGTCGTTCTTGACGTTCTTCAGCTGCTGGGCCGGGACGTCGTCCACCAGGTCGAGGTTGCCGGCGATCAGGTCCGTGTAGGCGGTGTTGTTGTCGGTGTAGACCTTCAGGTCCACCCCGCCGTTCTGGGCCTTGTCGGGTCCGGTGTACCCGTCCCAGGTGCGGAGCTTCATCCCGGAGCCCTTGGTGTACGAGTCCACCGTGTAGGGGCCGTTGCCGACGGGCTTGTCCAGCCAGGCCGCGTGGTCGGTGAAGAACGCCTTGGGCAGCGGGGAGAACGCCTGGTAGCCGAGGGTGTCGGGCCAGGTGGAGAACTTCTCCTTCAGGGCCACCGTGAAGGTCTTCGCGTCCTTCACCACGAGCCCGCTCATGGTCTTCGTCTTCGGGTCGCCGGACTCCGGGTGCAGCTCGTCGTAGCCGACGATGTCGGAGAAGAAGGGCGAGTTGTTCTGCTTGTTGCGCACGTCCGCGCCGTAGTTCCAGGCGTCCACGAAGGACTGTGCGGTGACCGGCTCGTCGTTGCTGAACTTCCACCCGTCCTTGAGGGTGATGGTGAAGTTCTTCTGGTCGGTGGACTCGATCTTCTCGGCCACCATGTCCTTGGCCTCGCCGGTCTTCGGGTCGTACCGCTTCAGACCGCGGAAGAGCATGTCGAGGACCTTGCCGCCCTGCACCTCGTTGGTGTTGGCCGGCTCCAGCGGGTTCTGCGGGTCACCCCAGGAGGAGCTGACGATCCCGGCGCCGTCACCCCCGCCGCCGTCGCTGCCGCCGCCGCAGGCCGTCGCGCCCAGCGCGACGGCGACCGCACAAGCGGCCCACTTGGCATGGGTGGCTCCGCGCATGGAGTGCCTCCTCAGTGGCTCCCGGGTCGTCCTGACCGTGGGTGGTCGTACTCAGGAGCCAATGTCACCCCGAACGGGGGCGAACCGCACGTTATGCGCGCCCATGCGGGAGCCCGCGTCACCCGCCTGTCAGCAGAGGGTGACCTCCCAGGTGTCCACCGCGAAGTACAGGGTCATCCCGTGCGCCTCGTACAGGCCCAGGGCCCCGCTGGCGTTCTCGGTGTCCACGCCGAGCCCGATCGTGTCCCGACCCCGGTCCGCGTACACGGCGAAGGCGTGCCGGAGCAGGTACCCGGCGACCCCCCGGCCGCGCAGCTCCTTGCGGACGCCCAGGTTGCGGATCCAGCCCATGGTGGAGCGGTCGTCCCGGGTGATCACCACGGCGGCGTCCCCGTGCCCGTCCAGGGCGGCGATCCACACCAGGGACCAGTCCAGCCGGTCCCCGTCCAGGTCCGCCAGCCACTGCTCGTAGCCCCGCGGGGTGTGGTCGAAGTGCTCCGCGAAGGTCTCCTCCACCAGGGCGTGCGCCCGCCGGCGGTCCGCCTCCTCGTGGCAGTTCCGCAGGGTGAGCCCCGCCGGGGGCTCCGGCAGCACGTCGGCCGTCCGGGACAGCGGGCGGGTCATCACCTGGTGCAGGCGGACCCGGCCCCAGCCGCGCGCGGCGAGCCGGCCGGTGTCGAGGGTGGGGGCGGTGTTGAGGTTGAGGTGCACGACGGCCCGCGCGGCGCCGCCCTCCCGCGCCCGTTCCAGGGCCCGCGCCTCCAGCAGGGCGAGCAGCCGCTCCCCCGCGTCCTGGTGCTCCGGCAGCACGTAGTGGTCGGCGTCGATCCGCTCGGGGTCCCCGTCGCACCACAGGACGGCGTACGCCACCAACCGGCCGCCCTCGAAGGCCAGCCACGAGTCCCGGGCCAGGTCCGTCTCCGGGTGCAGCAGGTCCGCCTCGACCTCGTGGAGGTCGGTCTCGGGGCGGCCGATCTCCAGCACGTCCACGGCGTTGAGCAGGGCACAGATCTCGGGCGCGTCGGTGGGCCCGGCGGGGCGTACGGTCAGCATCCCCCCACTTTGGTACGGGTCGCCCGGAACGGGCAAAGCGTTTTATCGGCCCGGCCCCGGTGCCCGTCCGGGCCCCGCCCGCGGAACGCCCGAGGGCGCCCGCCCCGCTGCTGCGGGAGGGGCGCCCTCGGGGGCACGACGGTGCGGGGCATCAGGCCGACAGGACGGCCCGCTCCTCGGCGAAGTGGCAGGCGGACTCGTGCTTGGCGAGCGAGTCCGTGCCCTCGTAGCGCTTCGGGATCGCCAGCAGCGGCACCTCGGTGGCGCACTTGTCCTCGGCCTTCCAGCAACGGGTGCGGAAGCGGCAGCCCGAGGGCGGGTTGGCCGGGGAGGGCACGTCACCGGTGAGGATGATCCGGTCGCGACCCTCGCGGGCCTCCGGGTCCGGCACCGGGACCGCCGACAGCAGCGCCTGGGTGTAGGGGTGCGTCGGGTGGTCGTAGATCTCGCTGTCGGTGCCGATCTCGGCGAGCTTGCCGAGGTACATCACGCCCACGCGGTCGGAGATGTGCCGGACGATCGACAGGTCGTGCGCGATGAAGATGTAGGACAGGTTGAACTCGTCCTGGAGCTTCTCCATCAGGTTGATGACCTGCGCCTGCACGGACACGTCCAGGGCGGAGACCGGCTCGTCGCAGATGATGATCTCGGGGTTCAGCGCGAGACCGCGGGCGATGCCGATGCGCTGGCGCTGACCGCCGGAGAACTGGTGCGGGTACCGGTTGATGTACTCCGGGTTCAGACCCACGACGTCCAGGAGCTCCTGCACCTTGCGGCGCCGGTCGCCCTTGGGGGCCACCTCGGGGTGGATGTCGTACGTCTCGCCGATGATGTCGCCCACCGTCATACGGGGGTTCAGCGAGGTGTAGGGGTCCTGGAACACCATCTGGATGTTGCGGCGGACGGCCTTCAGGGCACGGCCGGACAGCTTGGTGATGTCCTGGCCCTTGTAGAAGACCTCGCCCGCGGTGGCCCGCTCCAGGTTCATCAGAAGCTTGGCGACGGTGGACTTGCCACAGCCGGACTCGCCGACGATGCCCAGGGTCTCGCCCTGGTAGAGGTCGAAGGAGACCCCGTCGACGGCCTTGACCGCGCCGACCTGCTTCTTGAGCAGGATGCCCTGGGTCAACGGGAAGTGCTTGACCAGGTTGCGCACCTGGAGGATCGGCTCGCCCTTGGTCAGGTCAGCCATGGATCGTCTCCTTCCAGAAGTGGCAGGCGCTCTTGCGGCCCGGCAGCTCGCCGCCGTCCCGCTCGGTCACCGAGTGCAGCACGGGAACGTCCGAGCGGCAGATGTCCTGCGCGGCGGTGCAGCGCGGGTTGAACGCGCAGCCGCTCGGGATGCGCAGCAGGTTGGGCGGCAGGCCCTTGATCGCGAAGAGCTCCTGGCCCTTCTGGTCCAGGCGCGGGATCGAGTCCAGCAGGCCCTTGGTGTAGGGGTGCGCCGGACGCTTGTAGATCTCGTGCACCGGGGCGGTCTCGACGATCCGGCCGCCGTACATGACGGCGATCTTGTCCGCGACGTCGGCGACCACGCCGAGGTCGTGGGTGATCAGGATCAGACCCATGTTCATCTCGCGCTGGAGCTCCGCGAGCAGGTCCATCACCTGGGCCTGGACGGTCACGTCGAGGGCCGTGGTGGGCTCGTCGGCGATGATCAGGTCCGGCTCCAGCGCCATCGCCATGGCGATCATGATGCGCTGGCGCATACCGCCGGAGAAGTGGTGCGGGTAGTCGTCCACGCGCGCCTTGGCGGCGGGGATCTTGACCCGGTCCATCAGCTCGATGGACTTCGCCTTGGCTTCCTTCTTGGAGAGGCCGCGGTGGACGCGGAACATCTCGCTCAGCTGGTAGCCGACGGTCAGCACCGGGTTCAGGGAGGACAGCGCGTCCTGGAAGATCATGGCGATCTTCCGGCCGCGGATCTGCCGCCGCTCCTCGGCGCTCATCTTCAGCATGTCCTGACCGCGGAAGAAGATCTCGCCCTGCGGGATCTTGCCGGGGGGCATGTCGAGGATGCCCATGATCGCCTGCGCGGTCACGGACTTGCCGGAGCCGGACTCGCCGAGCACGGCGAGGGTCTCGCCGGCGCTGACGCTGTAGTTGACGCCGTTGACGGCCTTGGCCACACCGTCACGGGTGTGGAACTCCACATGGAGGTCACGGACTTCGAGGAGGGGGCCCTCGAAGTCGGCACCGTCACGCGGGGCGGGGACCGTCGCGGTCTTGTCGATGGTGGTCACGTACGCCCTCCTCAGCGCATCTTGGGGTCGAGGGCGTTGCGGACCGCTTCGCCGAGCATGATGAACGCCAGCACGGTGATGCTGAGCATGATCGACGGCCACAGCAGGACGTGCGGGGCGACGCGGATCTGGGCGGCGCCCGCGGAGATGTCCACACCCCAGGACACGGTCGGCGACGCGAGGCCGAGACCGAGGTAGGAGAGGGTGGCCTCGGCGGAGATGTAACCGCCGAGCGCGATGGTCGCGACGACGATCACGGGGGCCAGGGCGTTCGGCAGGATGTGCCGGAAGAGGATCCGGACGGTGCCGGCGCCGAGGGCCTTGGCGGCGTGCACGTAGTCGGCCTGCTTGACCGTGATCACGGCACCGCGCATGACGCGGGTGATCTGGGTCCAGCCAAGGAAGGCCAGTGCGCCGACGACGACCCACACGGTGCGCTCGGTGAACGCCTGCAGGACGACCATGGCGCCGAGCAGGAAGGGGATGCCGAAGAAGATGTCGGTGATCCGGGAGAGGATCGCGTCCACGATGCCGCCGAAGTAGCCGGCGATCATGCCCATGATGCCGCCGAGGACGGTGACGATCGCGGTGACGCAGATGCCGACGATGATCGAGGCACGGGTGCCGTAGATCAGGCGGGCGTACACGCTGCGGCCCTGGCCGTCGTAGCCGAACCACTCGGGCGAGCCTATGGAGCCCAGCTCCGGCTTGGTCAGGAAGTGCTTGACCAGGTCGCCCTTGGTGGGCGAGGCGCTGGTGAACAGCCCCGGGAAGATCGAGATCGTCAGCAGCAGGACGATCAGGACCGACGACACGAGGAAGTACGGGTTGCGACGCAGGTCGGCCCAGGCGTCGCCCCAGAGGCTGCGGGCCTTCTCGGCCTTCTGCGGGGCGACGGGGGCGGCCACGGCCGCCTCCTCCGCCGGCGCGGCGGTCTTGGTCATGTCAGGCATACCGGATCCTCGGGTCCAGGACCGCGTAAAGGAGGTCGACGAGCAGGCTGGCGACGAGGTAGACGATGACCAGGACGGTGACGACACCGACCACGGTCAGACCCTCGCGACGGACGATCGAGTCGTAGATCAGACCGCCGACGCCCTTGACGTTGAAGAGGCCCTCGGTGACGACCGCGCCGCCCATGAGGGCGCCGATGTCGGTGCCGAGGAAGGTGACCACCGGGATCATCGAGTTGCGCATCAGGTGGACGCCGTAGACACGGCGCTTGGGCAGGCCCTTGGCCACCGCGGTGCGCACGTAGTCGGCGCGGAGGTTCTCCGCCATGGAGGTACGGGTGAGGCGGGCCACGTATGCGAGGGACAGCGCACCCAACACAATGGCCGGCGCGAGTAGTTCGCCCCAGGTTTCGTCGATGCTCACGTTCGGCGAGATCCAGCCCAGCTGGTCGGAGAAGACCATGCGGACGATGAAGCCGAGGACGAACACCGGGACCGAGATGATCAGCAGCGTGAAGACCAGGACCAGGTTGTCCGCGAGGCGGCCCGCGTTGAGGCCGGCCACGATGCCGAGGCCGAGACCGAGCACCAGCTCGATCAGGAAGGCCAGCATCGCGAGACGGAGGGTGACGGGGAAGGCGTCCCCGATGACCTCGGTGATCTCGCGGCCGCTTCGGATCTGCTCTCCGAAGTTGAAGTGGAACAGGATGTTCGAGATGTAGTTCCAGTACTGCTGAAGAATGGGCTGGTCAAGCCCGTGCTCTGCTCTCAACCGGGCCAGCGTGGCCGGGTCGGTCCCCTTGTCGCCGAACAGACCCGCCACGGGGTCGCCGGGCAGGGTGTAGACCATCAGGAAGATGAGCAGAGTCGTCCCGAAGAAGACCGGGATCATCTGGAGCAGTCGTCGTGCGACATAGCGCCCCATCGTGCCTCCGTTTGAAGATGCGGCAGTAGGCAGGACAGGCCCTTCCCGGTGCCGGACGCCGTTTCCGGCGTGCGGCACCGAGGAAGGGCCCCCCGTTCACTGCGTACAGGTCCGGATGCGGGCCGACTCCCCGTCGGCCCGATCCGTACAGCGGACTACGTCAGTGACTACTTCTTCTTGACCTCGACGCCCTCGAGGATCGGGTCGCCGTCCTGGGCGTACTTGACGCCGGAGACGGACTCGGAGTAGCCCGCGTTGACCTTGTAGTACCAGAGCGGGATCGACGGCATGTAGTTGACCAGGTTCTTCTCGATCGCCTGGTACTCCTTCACCGACTCGTCCAGCGTCGCGGCGGTGTCGGCCTTGGCGATGGCGGCGTCCAGCTCCTTGTTGGAGAAGTCACCCTGGTTGCCGGAGGCGCCGGTCTGGAACAGGTCCCGGAGGAAGTTCGCGTTCACCGGGTAGTCGAGGACCCAGCCGGAGCGGTAGATCGACTTGACCTGCTTCGACTTGCGGGCCTGGAGGTCGGCCTGGAAGTCGGGCTTGGCGTCGCCCACGCACTTGACGCCGGTGGCCTGGGTGATGCTGTTGCAGACAGCCTCGACCCATTCCTTGTGGCCGCCGTCGGAGTTGAACTGGATGGAGATGGCGTTGCCGGGAACGCCGCCACCCTCGGTGATGAGCTGCTTGGCCTTCGCCGGGTCGAACTTGGTGACGTCGCCCGCGGCGTTGGGCTGGAAGCCCTGGACACCCTTGGCGACCCAGCCGGTGGCGGGCTCACGGGTGCCGTTCAGGACGGTCTTGGTGATCGTGTCGCGGTCGATCGCCATCGAGAGGCCCTGGATGACCTTCGGGTTGACCTTCTTGTCCTTCCACTGCGGCGCGTAGTACGCGATCGCGAGCGTCTGGATGGCGGAGTACGCCTGGTCGACGGCACGGTCACCGAGGTCCTGGCGGTAGACCGGGAGGTCCTTCGGGCCGATGGAGCGGAGGACGTCCAGGTTGCCGGACTTCAGGTCCTCGTAGGCGGTCTCGACGGTGGTGTAGTTCTTGAAGACCACACCGCCGTTCTTCGCCTTGTTGTCGCCCTTGTACCCGTCGTACCGGACGATCTTGATCTGCTTCTTGTGCTCCCACGAGTCGAACTTGTAGGGGCCGTTGCCGACCGGCTTCTCACCGGCGGCCTTCGGGTTCGCGTAGAAGGACTCCGGCAGCGGGGAGAAGACCTCGTAGCCGAGCTTGTACGCGAAGTACGGGATCGCGGAGTTCAGCTCGATGGTGAAGGTGCTCTCGTCGAGGACCTTCAGGCCGTCCAGCTTGTCGGAGGTGGGCTTGGCGCCCTCCTTCTCCGGGTGGACCTTGTCGAAGCCCTTGATGTCCGAGAACCAGGAGGCGTTGCCCTGGTTGTTCGTGATGGTGGCGGCCCAGTTCCACGCCTTGACGTAGGACTCGGCGGTCACCGGAGTGCCGTCGTGGAAGGTCCAGCCCTTCTTGAGCTTGACCGTCCAGAGCTTGCTGTCCTTGGAGTCGACCGACTCGGCGTTGACCATGGTCAGCTTGCCGTCTTCGGTGTAGTCGACCAGCTGCGAGAAGAGGCCGCTCAGGACGATGGAGCCGTTGGACTCCATGGTGTCGGCCGGGTGCAGGAGCTTCTCCGGCTCGCCCGTCTCGACCGAGAAGATGCCGTTGGGGTCAACGGCGCCCTTCTCGGCGCCCTTGCCCTCGTCCTTGCCCCCACCACAAGCGGTTGCTGCCAGGGCGACGACGATCGCGCCCGCGACCCACTTGGCGCTCTTGGCACCACGCATGGGTTTCCTCCTCATGAGTCCACTGTTCGACATGAGGGACCCGGACCGTTCGCCGACACCCCTGACGGCGAGTGGGACCGGTGTCCCGTGAGTGTGCTCGTGAGTCGGCGCTCCCCACAGCGCATGACCCATTGACCCGAGCTCAATGGAGCCATCCTCTGGGACGCCCTGGCTGTTAACCACACTTAAAGGGTCTCGTTTTCACAACATCGAACAGCCCCCACAACCCGAAATCCGGACATATGGATCACAGACAGACACGCCCGAAACGGACGGTTAGCGCACGTTCCGGAGTGTGACGGCCGATATTCGGACACCTGAACGCAACAATCCGTTTGACAAAAGCGAACGGCCCGCCCTCGCACGGAAGCCGTGCGAGGGCGGGCCGTTCGATCACGAGCCGCTGCCGTGGCCCCCTCGGGGGCCTGGGCGGGAGACTAGCGCTTGGCGCGGGAAGCGGTGCGCGAACGCTCCTTCTGGTCCAGGACGACCTTGCGGATGCGCACGGCCTCCGGGGTCACCTCGACGCACTCGTCGTCGCGGCAGAACTCCAGGGACTGCTCCAGGGAGAGCTTCCGCGGCGGGACGATCGCCTCGAAGGAGTCGGCGGAGGAGGAGCGCATGTTGGTGAGCTTCTTCTCCTTGGTGATGTTCACGTCCATGTCGTCGGAGCGGGAGTTCTCGCCGACGATCATGCCCTCGTACACCTCGGTGCCGGGGTCGGTGAACAGCACGCCGCGCTCCTGGAGGTTGGTCATCGCGAAGGCGGTGACCGCACCGGCGCGGTCGGCGACCAGGGAGCCGTTGTTGCGGGTCTGGAGCTGACCGAACCAGGGCTCGTGGCCCTCGTGGATCGAGTGCGCGATGCCGGTGCCGCGGGTCTGGGTCAGGAACTCGGTTCGGAACCCGATCAGACCGCGGGACGGGACGACGAACTCCATGCGGACCCAGCCGGAGCCGTGGTTGGACATGTTGTCCATGCGGCCCTTGCGGACGCCCATGAGCTGGGTGACGGCACCCATGTGCTCCTCGGGCACGTCGATGGTCATGCGCTCGACGGGCTCGTGGGTCTTGCCGTCCACCTCGCGGGTGACGACCTGGGGCTTGCCGATGGTGAGCTCGAAGCCCTCGCGGCGCATCTGCTCGACCAGGATGGCGAGCGCGAGCTCACCACGGCCCTGGACCTCCCAGGCGTCCGGGCGCTCGGTGTCGAGCACGCGGAGGGAGACGTTGCCGATCAGCTCGCGGTCCAGCCGGTCCTTGACCTGGCGGGCGGTGACCTTGCGGTCCTTGATCGCCGCCTTGGCGTCGGCGCCCTTGCCGGTGCCGCCGCGGCCGACCAGCGGGGAGGTGTTGGTGCCGATGGTCATCGAGATGGCCGGCTCGTCCACCGTGATCAGCGGGAGCGCGATCGGGTTCTCCGGGTCGGCCAGGGTCTCGCCGATCATGATCTCGGGGATGCCGGCCACGGCGCAGATGTCGCCGGGGCCCGCGACGTCGGCGGGCTTGCGGGTCAGGGCCTCGGTCATCATCAGCTCGGTGATGCGGACGTTGGAGACGGAACCGTCCCGCTTGATCCACGCGACCGTCTGGCCCTTGCGCAGCTCGCCCTGCTCCACGCGGAGCAGCGCGATGCGGCCGAGGAAGTTGTCGGCGTCGAGGTTGGTGACGTGGGCCTGGAGCGGCGCGTCCTCGTCGAAGGTCGGGGCCGGCACGTGCTCCAGGATGGTGGAGAAGAACGGCTCCAGGTTGGTGGAGTCCGCCGGGACGGTGCCGTCCTCCGGCTTGGTCAGCGAGGCGATGCCGTCACGACCGCAGGCGTAGACGATCGGGAACTCGATCTGGTCCTCGTCGGCGTCCAGGTCGAGGAAGAGGTCGTACGTCTCGTTGACGACCTCGTCGATCCGGGAGTCCGGGCGGTCGGTCTTGTTGATGCAGAGGATGACGGGCATGCGGGCCTGGAGAGCCTTGCGGAGCACGAAGCGGGTCTGCGGCAGCGGACCCTCGGACGCGTCCACGAGCAGGACGACCGCGTCCACCATCGACAGGCCGCGCTCGACCTCGCCACCGAAGTCGGCGTGGCCGGGGGTGTCGATGATGTTGATCGTGATGGGCGCCCCGCCGTCCTTGGGGTGGTACTTCACCGCCGTGTTCTTGGCGAGGATCGTGATGCCCTTCTCACGCTCCAGGTCGTTCGAGTCCATCATGCGGTCGTCGAGCTGCTGGTGGGCGGCGAAGGCACCGGCCTGCTTGAGCATGGCGTCGACGATGGTCGTCTTGCCGTGGTCGACGTGGGCGACGATGGCGACGTTACGAATATCGTGGCGCGTGGGCATACTTCGGCGCTTCTCCCGGGATCGTGGATGGCGTCGCGTACGGTCCGGCACGCGCGCCCGCCGGGCGGAAAACCTGCCACGGCCTTACCCCATCCTACGCGGGCTGGCGGGAACCGCATGCCGGGGGTCTGTCAAGAGGCCGTGAGGCTGAGCTTCCGAGGGGTTCCGGCCGGGTGTGGAATGGGGTCCCGGCCGTCGTCCGCGGGGTCCTGCGAACTGCGGTGCTGCGGGTCAACGGGTGTCACCGACCTTGCCCGCCGGGGTCGCCGGCGGGCAAGGCAACTGGGCGAGTTCAGATAGGACG
>NZ_JBEOSD010000173.1:0-16403 GCF_040302735.1 Streptomyces sp. NPDC097619
GCGCCACATCTCGCAGATCATGGCCGAAGTGGAATCCACCAGCCGCTTCCAGGCCGGGTACAACGTCGCCGTCTCCGGCATGCTCGGCGAGGAGGTCGCCCCCGCCGGGCCCCGCCCCCCGGATCCGCCCGGCCCCTGAGCCCGCAACCGCTCCCGTGCCGTACTAGCTGACACACAGCAAGCTGCCACCGGCGGCCGCTGGTCGCCCCGGTCACCGCCCGGCAACCTGGAACAGGAGCCTCACCGGGAGGCGGCCGGGAACGGGGGTGACTCAGCATGGGCGGAACGGTGCTCAGCGACTGGGAGACCCCGCTCGGCGAGGGCTCGTCCCGGAACGGCCCGAACGGCACCACCGGCACCACCAGCCCGAACGGCACCACCGGCACCGCCACGGGCACCCCACGGCCCGCGGAGCCGCAGCGCGAGCACCGGTCCGCCACCGGTGCCCGCACCGCAGCCGGCAGTGGCACCCGGCGCCACCTGGTGCACCGGCCGCGCAGCTGGGAGTACTACGGGCTGTCCGCCGTCGAGGACGCCTCCGAGGAGTTCGCGCTCGCGGCCGAACTGCCCGCCGAGCACCCGCTGCTCAACGACGGGCCGGGCCGCTTCCACGACATCCAGGCGGCCTCGGAGATGGTACGGGAGGTCGGCGAGTTCATCGGGCAGAACCACTTCGGGGTCCCCGCCAACCGCACCGGGATCTTCTACCGGTTCGGCATCGACGTGCCCGACCTCACCGCCTGGCGCACCCGTCCCGGGCCCGCCCGGCTCACGGCGACGCTGGTGGTCAGCCCGGACAAGATGATCGGCGCGGTGCCGCGCGCCCTGGACTTCCGGACCTCGCTGGAGATCGACGAGGTCCGCTGCGGCACCGGCTCGGCGAACCTGGTCTTCCTGCCGCCCGTCCTGCGCCGCAACCACCGGGAGCAGAGCCGTGCCGCCGCCCTGGCCGCGGTGGCCGAACCGGCGGCGGCCCGCCGGGGCACCCCGGTGGACCCGGCCGAGGTGGGTCGTTCCAACCCCGCCAACGTGCTGCTCCACGGGCCGACCTGGCCCTCGCACGGCCGCCTGGCCGTCGGGGTCTCGGTGCCGGCGCAGTGGCCGCCCGCCCGGGGCGCGGGCACCGACGAGGGGCACGTACCCGCCCTGGTGCTGCTGGAGTCGCTCCGGCAGGCCTCCCTGTTCGCGGCCCTGGGCACCCACCAGCTGACACCGGCGCGCAGCGCCCTCGCTTCCCTGCAGGTCCACTTCCGCGGCTACGCGGAGACCGACCTGGCGATGCGCTGCGCGGCGGTGTCCGGGCTCCTCGAACGCGATGCGCAGGGCCGCCGGGCCGTCCCGGTGACCCTGACCCTGACCCAGGCGGGACGCACCGTCCTGGAAGCCGTCACCAAGGTGGTCGAGGACCACTGACGTCGGCACCGGCGCCGACGGCCGCGGTCGGCGCGGCCGTCGGCGGGCCGGCCCCGGCGAGGGCGAGGTGGATGGCCTCCACGGCCTCCGCGTCGAGCATCGAGGTGATCTCGGTGTCCAGCATCCGCCCGAACCCGGCGTCGTACACGGCGGCGCTCACGCAGAAGGCCGTGCCCCCGCCGCCGCCCGTGCTGCCACCCCCATCGCTGCTGCCGCCCGCACCGCTCCCGCCGCCGCTGTGCAGGGTGTAGGTCCGGAAGGACCATTCGTCCCCGGCTCCCGGGGTCCCGTCCGGGCGCAGCACCTGGGTCGGCCGGCCGTCGGGTCCGAACCCGAACTCGGTGAAGCGGAACTGCATGCCCTGCCCGATGGCCTTGCTGTACGCCTCCTTCAGGGTCCAGAGCCGCACCAGGCTGGGATTGCGGTCGGCCTCGTCAAGGGCGGCCAGGTCGCGGCGCTCCTGCGGGGTGCAGATGTGGCGGTCCAGGCCGGGCCGGTAGAGCTGGCGGCCGGCGAGTTCGGCGTCGACCCCGATCAGCCCGCGGGTGGTGAGCCCCACCAGCAGCAGGTCGTCGGTGTGGCTGAGGCTGATGTCGATCTGGTCGCAGCCGCGGAGGTAGGGCCGCCCGGTGGGGCCGTAGGTCAGCTCCAGGTCGGCCGGGTCGGCGGACAGGGCACCGGCCGCGGCGTGTTTGAGGAGCAGCCGGGAGGCCGCGTACCGGCCCCGGATGTCGGGGTGTTCGATGCCGCGGTAGCGGTCCCAGTCCCGGCCGAGGACGGCGCGCAGGGCGGGATCAGCCTCGTCGCGGGGCCGCCAGTCGGCGAGCCGGCCGTGCAGCAGCGCGCTGCCGTGCCGGTGGAGCTCGGCGCGCACCCGGCTCCAGCCGCCGGCCGCGGGGGCCGGGGCGGTGCCGGTGGGGCCGCCGCCCGCGACCTCGATGGGTTCGCCGAGGACCGAGGCGATCACCGGGGTCCCTCCCGGCCCGTGCCCGGGGCCGCACCCGCACCCGCACCCGCACCCGCACCCGCACCCGAAGCCATGCCGACGCCGAGGCCCACGCCCACGGCCGTGCCCACGGCCGTGCCCGTACCCATGCCGCTGCCCGTGCCCGTGCCCGTCAGGACCAGCGCGTGCACCTCGCGGAGGGTGTGGGCCTCCAGGAGCGCGGCGATCGGCAGCTGTCGGCCGGTGGTGCGCTCCAGCAGCATCACCAGCCTCAGCAGGTGCATGGAGTCCCAGCCCGGGAGCCCGTCCAGTGGGGTGTCCGCGCCGGCCGCCCCGCTGGTGCCGGTGGTCGGGTCCGCCGTCGGGAGGGTGAGGTCCGTGCCCAGCTCGTCGCGGACGAGCCTGAGCATTCCGGCGAGGTCGAGGGGGCTGCCGAGCTGGGTCATCGGGGTTCCTCTCCGCATCCTCCGGGCCGGAGGTCGAGGGTCAGGGTGAGGGTGAGGTGGTCGGGGACCGGGGGCAGATCGCGCAGGTCGTGCCGGAAGCGCCGGTCCCCGCCCGCCGGCCCGGTCCGCGCCGGCGGCTGCGGGGCGAAGCCGAGCGAGGGGTAGAAGGCGGCGGCCGGGGCGTTGCGGGCGGTGGGTCGGTAGCGGGCGTGGACGGCGGGCAGCCCGCGGGCGGCCGCCTCGGCCAGCAGGGCCGCCGCGCAGCCCTCCTCGATCTCGCGGCCGAGGACCCGGCAGCTCAGCCAGAGCCCGTCCAGGTGCAGCCCGTCCGGTGCGGTCCGGGTCAGGACGGCTCCGACCAGCCCGTTGTCGCCGACCCGGTCGGTGACCCGTACGGCCAGGACCAGCGTGCCGTCACCGGTGGCGGGCCCGGTGGGGAGCCGGCTGCCGGTGAGGTTGAACCGGTTGGTGCGCAGGGTGAGTTGGGCGATGCGGTCCCGTTCGTGGGGCAGTGGCGGGGAGATCCGGATCCGGGTGTCGAGGGAGCGCAGGTAGCCGGTGTAGGAGCCGGCGGCGGCGCGGGCGCGGGCCCGTTCGCCCTGCTGTCGGTAGCGGGCGGGCCGGGCGCGGTCCTCTTCGGTGAGCCGGGGTGCGTCGAACCAGCCGTCGCGGAGGAGCCGGTCGGGGTAGAGGGCCGGTTCGGTGCCGAAGGGGAGCACGGCGGTGCCGGGCAGGGCGTGCCGGACCAGGGCCCGTTCGGTCGGTGAGTCGTCGGCGAAGACGAGGGAGTCGGTGCCGGTGCCCAGGGCGGCGGCGATGGCGCGGAGGTTGCCGTCCTTGGGGTCCCAGTTGGCGCGGACGACGGTGAAGTCGGCCTCGCGGAGGGTCATGTCGGGGTGGTCGCGCAGGACCGCGGTGACGGCTTCGTGGTCGTTCTTGCTGCTGAGGGCGAGGAGGACGCCTTGGGAGGCGAGTTGGCGGGCGGTGCGTTGCAGTGCGGCGTGGGGCAGGCCGCGCAGGCCGCCGTCGGCGCGGATCCCCTCGGGCCCGTCCTCGGCGAGGACGCCCGCCCACAGGGTCCGGTCGGCGTCGAGGACGAGGCACTTGCGGGTCATGCCGCGCTGGGCGCGCAGGACGTGTCCGGCCTCGCGGGCGTATCCGGCGAGGAGCTCCTCCCCGTAGGGGGTGCCGGTGTAGCGGGCGAGGCGGGGGTCGTGGACGGGGCCGCCCTCGGCGACGAGCGGGTCGAGGTCGATGACGGCGGTGTCGGGGCGGGTGCCGGCCCGGCGCAGGAGTCCGGCGTTGAACTCGCGCCAGACCGCGCCGAGCAGGGCCCGCTGGTCCCGGGCGAGGAGCTGCTGGGAGTGGGTGCGGGGCAGCGGGAGGGTGTTGAGGACGAGGGTGCCGGTGCCGTGCTCCCCGTGGGCTTCGAGTACGGCGTCGAGTCGGGCGGTGAGTTCGTCGCAGGCGGTGGCGGCGTCCTCGGCGGTCCACGGCACGGGCAGGGAGCCGAAGACGGCCTCGGGGTCGAGGAGGCACAGGGTCAGGTCGGGGCGGGCGGAGCGGAGGGGGCCGTCGACGGTGGTGAGGTCGCGGAGCCAGGCGCCCGGCTCGCCGGTGACGGTGCGGGCGAGCAGTCCGTGCCGGGCGAGTTCGGCGTGCAGGGGGTCGGCGAGGGGGCCGAGGGCGGGGGCGTTCCCGGTGAGGGCGACGGTGACGAGCGGGGTCCGGGGGTGCCGGGCCAGGACCTCGTGGGGGTCGAGGCGGGCCAGGATCCGGCCGCAGCGCTGGAGGTCGGCGCGGATCTCGGCTTCGGGTCGGTCCCCGCCGTCCACGAGGGCGGCGAGGAGGGGGACCACGGCCGGGTACTCGGCGGCGAGCCGGCCGCCGTCGGCGAGGGCGCGCAGCGCGGCGGCGGCCTTGGTCCCGGGCACGGCGGGGGTGCCGGGGGCCGGGGCCACGGCGGCGCCCTCCCGGGTGGGGACGGTCATACCGTGCCGTCCTCTCCGCCGTACCCGTCCTCCAGGAAGGGGTCGTAGCCGGGGTCCCGGCGCAGCACCAGCCCCGCCTTGATCCACTTGCTGGACTCGACGACCACGGCCAGGGCGTGCTGACCGGGTCCGAGTTCGCGGACCAGCAGGTCGAGCTGGATCAGCGGCAGGGCGTTGCCGACGTTGCCGGTGTCGGTGACGCAGGAGACCTCGCGGGCCCCGGGCAGTCCCAGGGTGTCGGTGACCCGGCGGGTCATCCGGCCGGACAGTTGCGGGGGCAGCAGGAAGTCCACGTCCGCGGCGGCCAGTCCGGCGGTGCCCAGGAGTTCCCAGAGGATCTCCGAGGCGAGGGCGGGCACGCTCTCCTCGACGGCCTTGTAGTCCTCGTAGAGCATCCGGCGGGCGGGGTCGGGGCAGGCCGTGCCGTGCCAGCCGAGGACCTGCCCGGGGGCGCGGCCCAGTCCGGCGAACCGGTGCAGGAGCCCGTGCACGGCCACGCTCTCCCCGAGGGGTTCCGCGGTGACCACGGCCGCTCCGGCGCCGTCTCCGAACAGCACGTAGTTGACGAGCTGTTCGGTGGGCACGTCGAGGCTGTCGAGGTTCCCGCCGCGGGCGTCCATGAAGCGGCCGGTGGCGTCCCCGGCGAGGACGAGCCCGGTGCGGTGCCCGGAGGCCAGCAGGGACCGGGCCAGGTCCAGGGCCTGTACGGAGCCGGCGCAGCCGGACTGGAGCTGGTAGGTGGGCAGCTGGTCCAGGCCCAACAGCTCGGCGACCAGGTTCACGGTGCCCGGCAGCAGCTGGTCGGGGGTGGCGGTGGCGAGGACCACGAAGTCGAGGTCCTGGGGTTCCAGTCCGGCCCCGTAGAGGGCCTTGAGGGCCGCCTCGGCGCAGAGTCCGGCGAGGGAGTGGGTGGGACGGCCGGTGTCGAGGTCCCAGCCGAAGTGGCGGGTGCGGGTGCCGACGAACAGGTCGATCCACTCCTCGCTGATCCCGTAGAGGGCGCCGAGGGTCTTGTTGTCCACGGGGTCGCCGGGCAGGGCGGTGCCGGTGCCCGCGATGTGCAGGGCCGGGGCCGTGGGGGCGCTCACGCGGCCACCGCCGTACCGGTCCATTCGGCGAGGAACGCGGCCAGCGCCCCGACGGTGCTCATGGCGGGCAGGAGTTCCTGCACGGTCACCCCGGCGGCCTGCGGCAGCCGGGTCCCGATCCGGTCCTTGAGCTGCATCAGCATCACCGAGTCGAAGCCCAGGTCCTCGTAGAAGCGGGCTCCGGCGCGGACCCGCGCCGCCTCGTACCCGCCCACCTCGACGACGGCCTCCCGCACCGCGAGGAACACCCCGCCCCCTTCCCCGCGCACGGGGTCCGTGCCGTCCACGACGCCTCCGATGGCCGTTGGTTCCGTGGCGTCCGCCGTGCTCGTGGCTGCCGCCGTGCTCGCGATGTCCGTCGTGGTCGTGGGGTCAGCCGCGCCCCTGTCCGGTGCGGGGGCGGCCGGTCGCGCCGTGAGCGGCAGCGGGCGGGCCGGGAAGCGGTGCTCGGTGGAGAACACGTACGGGGTCGGACGTTCGGGCAGGTGCGGGCCGGGCCCGTACAGCCCCTCCCAGCGGGGCTCCAGCCCGGCCAGGTACAGCCCGGCCACGGTGTCCGCCGGTTCGCGGCCGGTGGCCCCGGGTCCCGGCGCCGGGTGCAGCAGCCGCGTGCCCGCGGGGAGCGTGGCGCCGCGCGGGGCGAGCCGGAGCAGTACGGGGGCGGGGCCGATCTCCACCAGGCAGGCCGGGGCCAGTTCCGTCACCAGCGCGTCCAAGGCCCGCGCGTACCACACGGGCCCGGTCAGCTGACCCGCCCAGTACCCGGCGTCCAGCGGCTCGTGCGCCAGGATCCGCCCGTACCGCGTGGAGGCGAAGGGGATCCGCGGCGGGGCCGGCACCGTGCCGGCCGCCGCCTCCGCCAGTCCGGCGGCGGCCGGGGCCATCGCGGGCGAGTGGAAGGCGTGCGATACCTCCAGCGGTCGTACCGCCACGCCCGCCGCCCGCAGCCGTTCGGCCGCCCGGTGCAGTGCCGCGGACGGACCCGACAGCACCAGGTCCGAGGGCCCGTTGTACGCGGCCACGGTCAGCGGCCCGCTCGCCCCGGCCGCTCCCCCACCGGCGAGGAGCCCAGCGAGGGCCCCATCGAGGGGCCCGCCGGACGGCCCGCCGAGGGAGCCGGTGACGGAGCCGACAGGGGATCCGGTGCCGGAATCGTCCGAGGACCCGTCGAGCAGCGTGCCGAGGAGCTCCGCCACCCGGTCCCGGCCGGCCCGCACCGCGAGCATCCCGCCGCTTCCGGGCGCCGCGTCCATCAGCAACGCCCGGGCCGCGACCAGCCGGGCGGCCTCCGCCAGCGGCAGCGCCCCGGCGGCCACCGCCGCCGCGAACTCGCCGACGCTGTGCCCGAGGACGGCGTCGGGAACGACGCCCAGCTCGCCGAGGGTCCGCGTGAGCGCGTACCCGACCGCGAACAGCGCGGGCTGGGCGACGGCGGTCCGGTGGATCCCGGGGCCCGCGCCGAGCATCGCCTCCCGCACGGAGGCCCCCGTGTGCGGGCGCAGCGCCGCGTCCGCCTCGTCGAGGAAACGGCGGTACAGGGGCGAGGAGCGGTACAGCGCGGCCGTCATCCCCGGGTGCTGGGAGCCCTGCCCGGTGTAGAGGAAGGCCACGGTCGGGGAGCGCGGTGCCCGGTCGGCGATGCCCGCGGCCAGTCGTTCGTCCGCGGCCGCCGCCCGCAGGGCCGCGGCGAGCTCACCGGTGTCGCGGACCGGGAAGGCGGCCCGGTAGGGCAGGCCGGTCTTGACCCGGTTGCTGGCCAGGCAGAGCGCGGCCGCGTCCCCGAGCGGGCGCCGGCCCACCGCCTCGGCCTGCGCGAGGAGGTTCCGCCGCAGCGCCTCGGGGGTGTCGGCGGACACCGTGAACACCCCGCCGCCGTCGGCCGCTGCCGCGTCCGCCCGCGCGGGAACGCGGGCCGCCAGGGCCCCGCCCGCCGCTCCGCCCACCGCCGCGCGCATCCGCCCGCGCGTCCGCCGCGGCGCCGAGGACAGCACGACGTGCGCGTTCGTCCCGCCCATCCCGAAGCTGCTGACCGCCCCGAAGCTCTCCCCCGCCGGCAGCCGCAGCGGCGCCCCCAGCAGGCGCAACCCGCGCTCGGCGAGCCGCAGTTGCGGGTTCTCCCGGGCCGCGAACCGGCTCGCGGGCACCGTCCGGTGGTGCAGCGCCAACGCCACCTTGATCAACCCGGCGATGCCCGCCGCGCCCTCCGCGTGCCCCAGGTTGCCCTTGACCGAGCCGATCGCGCAGGGCTCCGCCCGCGGCACCCCGTGGACCTCCCCCAGCGCCGCGCACTCGATGGTGTCGCCCAGCACCGTGCCCGTACCGTGCGCCTCCACGAACCGCACCCGGTCCGCCGTGACGCCCGCGCGCCGGTAGGCCGCCGCCACCACCTCCTGCTGGGACCAGCGGCTGGGCGCCGTCATCCCGTTGCTGCGCCCGTCCTGGTTCACGGCCGTGCCCCGGATCACCGCGTACACCGGTTGCCGGTCCGCGAGGGCGTCGGCCAGGCGCCGCAGCACCACCACCCCGATG
Organism: Streptomyces sp. NPDC097619; assembly: GCF_040302735.1. Classification (NCBI taxonomy): domain Bacteria; kingdom Bacillati; phylum Actinomycetota; class Actinomycetes; order Kitasatosporales; family Streptomycetaceae; genus Streptomyces; species Streptomyces sp. NPDC097619. The sequence continues at coordinate 8,414 of NZ_JBEOSD010000173.1, forward strand.
CCGTCGGCCCGCCCGATCCCGTCGGCGTCGGCGCTGAAGGGCTTGCAGCGGCCGTCCGGCGCGGCCAGCCCCATCTGCCGGTACACACGGCCCAGCGCCGGCGACTGCACCAGGTTCGCCCCGCAGGCCAGCGCCGTGCCGCACTCCCCCGACAGCAGCGAGTTCACCGCCAGGTGCACCGCCACCAGCGAGGAGGAGCAGGCCGTGTCCACGGCCAGACTGGGGCCCTTGAGGTTCAGGTGGTACGAGATGCGGTTGGCGGTCATCCCGCCGCTGCTGCCCGCCGCGAGCTGCGGGGTGGCCCGGCCCGGATCTCCGAGGTGCAGCTGCGCCCATTCGCTGCTCATGGTGCCGACGAACACCCCCGTGTCGCTGCCCGCCAGGGAGCCCGGGGCCCGGCCCGAGTCCTCCAGGGCCCGCCAGGCGCACTGGAGGAGCAGCCGCTGCTGCGGGTCCATCGCGGCGGCCTCCCGCGGGGTCACCGTGAAGAAGCCGTGGTCGAAGGCGTCCGCCCCCTCCAGGTAGCCGCCGCGCCCGAACTCCTCGGCCCCGTCGCCCGGCCAGCGCCCCTGCGGCAGGGTGCCGGTGGCGTCGCCGCCGCGCATGAGCAGCTCCCAGTAGGCGGCCGTCCCGGCGGCGCCGGGGAAGAGGCAGTCGATGCCGACGACGGCCACCGGCTCGGCCCCGGCGGTCACCGCCGCTCCCCCGCGGCGGCGCGGACGGCCCGCCGTCCGTACGGCTGCGCCGCGGTGCGCGGCGGTACGGGGAGGTTCATCGGGGCGTGCTCCTTCGTCGGGGTGTGCTGCGGCGGCGTGTGCTGCTGCGGCGGCGGTACGGGTCAGGGGCGGATCGGTGACGGACTCGGGGTGCGGGCCCCGGCTCAGCCCGGCACCGGCGCGTCGTACAGGTCGTAGCTGCGACCGCCGCCGAACCGGGCCAGCACCTCCTGGTGCACGCGGGCCGTGCACCCGGGCGGCAGGTCCGGCGGGCGCAGTCCGAGCCGGCGGTTGATCCGGTGCAGGGCGGCGGCCGCCCAGGAGGGGTCGGCGAGGAAGGGGTCCCGGCCGGGACGGCTGTGCCGCCACACGCCGAGGACGGCGGCCGCGGCGAGGACCAGCGCGTACCGGTCGCACAGCGCGAACCAGGCCGGGCTGGTGGGACCGCCCGCGGCGAGCGGGGGCAGGGCGAGCACCCGGGCGCGCAGGTCGCGGAGTTCGCCGACGAGCTGTTCGGCCAAGGCGCGCAGGGCCCGCGCCTCCGGGGTGCCGCCGGGTACGCAGGCCGCGGCGGCCAGCAGGGAGGCGCTGAGCCCGTCCCGGCCCCCGGCGGCGATGCCCAGCCGCTCGTACCGGAAGGGCGGCAGCGGATCCGCGGGCCGGAACAGCGCGGCCGGTGCCTCCTCCCCGGTGAACCAGGACCCCCGGGCCAGACTGTCGAGCTGCGGGATGATCGTGGCCTGGCAGGCGGCGGTACCGGCGTGCCCGAGGCTGACCACGGGCACGTCCCGCAGGTGCTTCTGGAACAGGCCGACGGTGCCCTCGCGCGTGTACAACTGCGAGCCGAGCACCGTGGACAGGTCGTACATGGCCTCGCTGAGCACCTTCGGCAGCAGCGACTTCACGGCCGCCGAGTACAGGCTGGTCTCGCCCGGCAGCAGGTGCAGGGCCCGGGTGGCGACCACCGCGAGGCTGTCGTACAGCAGCAGGTCGGTGAAGGCCCCGGTCACGGTGTGGGCGACCTGCCGGGAGTCGGCGGGGGCGTGCGCGGCCCCGCCCGGGGCCTGGGTCCGGTCCACGAGCACCGCGGTGCGCAGGCTGGTGTCCACGGCGGCCACCACGAGCGAGGCCATCAGGGTGCGGCTGATCTGGAAGGAGCGCAGGGCGGTGGCCACCCCGCTGCCGGGGGCCCCGAGGAGGGCGTCCTCGGGCACCGGGCAGCGGTCGAACTCCACGCCCGCGCAGAAGTAGCCGCGCAGCCCCACCGAGGGCGGCCGGCGGGTGACGCGGTGGCGGTCCTCGGGGAAGCGTCGCGGGTCCAGCAGCAGGGCGCTGTGGCCGGTGCTGCCCGGACCTCCGGTGCGGCAGAACAGCACCAGCGCGTCCGCCCGCTGCATGTTGTTGATGACGGGCTTGGCCCCGGTCAGCACCAGCCCGCCGGTCGCGTCCCGGTCGGCCCGGATCTGGCTCTTGACGAAGTCGTTGGTGTGGGCGGTCTCGTGCTGGGCGATGGCGGCCTTGGAGCCGGAGAGCACCAGGTCCGCGAGCCGGCCGCGTTGGGCCCGGTCGCCGGTCATCCACACGTCGGAGGCGGCCATGAAGGTGGTCATGCCGTAGCCCATGCCGAGGGCGACGTCCCGCCGGAACACCGGCCGCATGATCCGCAGCAGGGTCTCCGCCGAGTCGAACCGCCCGCCGAGGGCCCGGGGCACGAACTCCTCGTTCATCCCGTACGCGTCGAGGACGTGCTCCGCCTCCGGCGAGAGCGCCCCGGCCCGGTCGGCGCGCAACAGGGCCCGGGTCCCGGTGGGGTTGGCCGGGTCGTCGGGGTCCCCGAGCATCCGCTCCAGCCGAGCGGCCCGCTCAGCCACCGGCGCCGGCACCACGTCGGGCACCGCGTCCGGCACCCCATCCGGAACGACAACCTGAACCCGATCCGGAATCTGATCCGGAACCCGACCGGAAGCCCGATCCGGAATGAAGCCACCGGCCCGCTCCCCCACGCCGCAACCACCAGCAGCAGCACCGGCATCGTCGCCGGCATCCGCGCCGGCACCGGCACCGGCACCGGCGAATCGACCGCCGAGCGCGTCCAGCACCTCCGGCGCGGCCCCCGCCCCCCTCACCACACCTTCCCCGTCCCCGTCACCGCGTCCGGCACCGTCGCGGCCGCGGGGGCCAGCAGCTCGCTGCCCAGCAGCGCGTTCCACGGCCGGATCATGCTCCGCACGCCCGGTTCGAGCACCTCGTACAGCCCGGCCAGCTCCCCGGCCAGGAACAGCTTGCGCATCAGGATCCGCTGGACCTTGCCGCTGGTGGTGCGGCGCACCGTGCCCGGCCGGACCAGCAGCACGTTCCCCGCCGGCACCTCGAACTCGACACCGATCACGGTCTGCACCCGGCGGGCCAGGGTCCGCAGCCGCTCCCAGTCGGTGTCGGTCCCGCGGACCTCGTGGACCACCACCAGCTGCTCGCGCCCGGCGTCCACGGTGAACACGGCCCCGCTGCCCGCGGCCAGCGCCGGATCCAGCTCCCGCACCGCCCCTTCCACGTCATGCGGGTAGAGGTTGCGCCCGTTGAGGATCACGACCTCCTTCAGGCGGCCGGTGATGAACAGCTCCCCGTCCTCGTCCACCGCCCCCAGGTCGCCGGTGCGCAGGAACCCGTCCGCCCCGCCCTTCAGCCGCGCCCCGAAGGTGCGCTCGCTGTCGACGGGGTTGCGCCAGTAGCCGCGGGTGACGCTGTCCCCGCGCAGCCAGACCTCACCGACCCGGCCGGGCGGCAGTTCCCGGCCGTCCGGGTCGGTGATCCGCAGGTCGTGGCCGAGCACCCGGCCGCTGCCGACCAGGGTGCGGGAGGCGGCGCCGGCGGTGACGGGCCGCAGTTCGTTCCGCTCCAGGGCCGCCGCGTCCACGGTCCGCCGCGCGTACGGGGTGCCGGGCACGCCCGCCGAGACGAACAGCGTGGCCTCGGCGAGCCCGTACGCCGGGTACAGGCTCTCAGGCCGGAATCCGGCCGGGGCGAAGCGCTCAGCGAAGGCCGTCAGGGTGCGGTCGCGGACGGGCTCGGCCCCGTTCAGCGCCACCCGCCACCGCGACAGGTCCAGCCCCTCCGACTGTTCGGCGGTGACCCGGCGCACGCACAGGTCGTAGGCGAAGTCGGGGGCGCAGCTGATGGTGACCCCGTAGTCGGCGATCGCCCGCAGCCAGCGCACCGGCCGCCGCACGAAGGCGCTCGCCGACAGCTGCACGGACAGGGTGCCCAGCCACAGCGGGTGCAGCAGCTGCCCGATGAGGCCCAGGTCGTGGTAGTGCGGCAGCCAGCTCGCGAACCGGTCGGCGGGAGTGGAGCGCAGGGTGCGTCCGAAGGCTTCCGTGTTGGCCAGCAGGTTCCGGTGACTGACCATCACCCCGCGCGGCTGCGAAGTGGAACCGGAGGTGTACTGGAGGAAGGCCAGGTCATCGGGCCCGGTCCCGGGATCCACGAACGGCGGCACCTCGACACCGCCAACACCACCGCCACCGACCCCACCAGCCGCACGGATCGTGCCGGCCCCCGCCGTGAGGCCCCCCGCCGTGAGGGCGTCGGTGGCCAGGCACACCACCTCACCGCGCCCGGCCATCGCCAACCACAGCGACACCTCCGGCGCGTTCGCGGAGTCGGTCAGCACCAGCCGCGCCCCGGTGTCCCGGATGATCCCGGAGACCCGCTGGAGGCGTTCCCCCCGGTCCCCGGGCAGCGGCGCGGGCACGGCGACGGCTCCCGCGTACAGGCAGCCCGCGAAGGCCCGCAGGAACTCCGCGCCCGGCGGGTACAGCAGGAGCACCGGCTCCCCGCCCGCGCCCAGCGCCCGCAGCCGTGCCGCCAGGGTGCGCGCGGCCGCGTCGAGCCCCGCGTACGTGACGTGCTCGGCGGTGCCGTCGTCGTGGAGGAACACGTGCGCGTCCGCGGACCCGCGTTCGGCGCAGCGCTGCCGCAACACCTCGGTGAACGTGGAACAACCGGTCAAGATCAGCCCCCTCGCGCCGCGCCCCGGGAGGGCGCGGACCCGGCCGGACCGGCTCCCCTCCCAGGCTCCGCATCCTGCGCGCGGGAGCTAAAGCACGCCTTGCGGGCACCCGGCCGCCTCCGGGGAAATAGGGGGGTGCCTGTCCGAAGTCCGGGGGTCCGGCCGCCCTACCCTGGGGCCACCAAAACATCGGGGGGCTTCTATGCGTTTTCGGGTTCTCGGTCCGATGGAGGTGAGCGCGGCCGAACCGGACGGGCGGATCCTCACCCCACGTGCCGCGAAGGTACGGGTGGTCCTGGCCACGCTGCTGGTCCGCGTCAACGAGGTCGTCTCCGTCGACAGCCTCATCGACGAGCTCTGGGGGGAGCAGCCGCCGCGGACCGCGATGACCACGCTCCAGGTGTACATCTCCCAGCTGCGCAAGGTGCTCCGCGACGCCGACCCCGAGCGGGGCGGCGAAGTGCTCCAGACCCGTTCGCCCGGCTACCTGCTGCGCCTGGACCCCGACCGGCTCGACCTGTCGGTCTTCGAGGGCCTGCACGCGCGCGGCCGCGAGGCCCTGGCCGCCGGGGACCACGCCGGGGCCGCCGAGCTCCAGCGCCAGGCCCTGGCGCTGTGGCGGGGCCCGCTGCTGTCCGACACCCCGCACGGCTCCCTCCTCGACAGCATGGCCGTACGCCTGAGCGAGGTCCGAACGGCCGCCCTGGAGCAGCGGGTGCGCGCCGAGCTCTTCCTCGGCCGACACCAGGAACTCCTGGGCGAACTGCGGTCCCTGACCGCCGAGCTGCCCATGCACGAGGAGTTCCACGCCCACCTGATGGTGGCCCTGTACCGCACCGGCCGGCAGGCCGACGCCCTGCGCACCTTCGCGAAGCTGCGCCGCACGCTCGTCGACGACCTGGCCATCGAGCCGGGCCGCCAGCTCCAGCAGCTGCACAGCCGCATCCTGACCGGCGACCCGGCCCTGCTGCGCCCCTCGGCCGCGGCGGGCCGCCCCGCCGCCGCCCCGCGCGCCCCGGAACTCCCCGAGGGCCCGGTGACGGAACTCCCGCCCGCCGACCCCCGCTTCACCGGCCGCGCCGACGAGCTCGCCGAGCTGACCGCCCGGCTGGCGGCCACCCCGGCCGGCGGCTGCGTCATGCTCAGCGGCCCGGCGGGCATCGGCAAGACCGCCCTGGCCGTCGCCGCCGCCCACCGCGCGGGTACGGACTTCCCCGGCGGCCGGGTCTTGGTCCCCCTGCGCGGCCCGACGGGCGAGCACCTGACCGGTCCCGCCGCCCTGGCCGCGGTCGCCCGCGCCTTCGGCACGGACGGCCCCCTCCCCCAGGAGGAGGGTGAACTCCGGGCGTTGCTCGGACAGCTCACCGACGGCCGTCGTACGTTGGTCGTTTTGGACTCCGTCACTTCCGCCGCGCAGCTGCGGCCGCTGCTCGCCGCCCTGCCCGGCTGCACCGTCCTCGCCACCTGCCGCGGGGTACCCGCCGGACTCGGCGCCCTCGGCACCCAGGTCCTGCCGCTGGGCCCCCTGGACCCCGAAGGCGCCCGTGCCCTCCTCGGCGAGGACGAGGCCGCCGACGAACTGACCGCCCTCTGCGGCGGCCTGCCCCTGGCCCTGCGTGCCGTCGCCGCCCAACTCGCCTCCCACCCCCGCTGGACCACCGTCACCCTCGCGGCCCGACTGCGCCCCGAGGAGACCCGGCTCACGGTCCTGCGCTCCCTCGACGAGGACTGCCACACCGTCCTGCACGGCTCGTACGAGGAGGCGCCCGCCGCGGCCCGCGCCGCCTTCCGACTCCTGTCCGTCCTCCCCGACACCCCCTTCACCGAGCCCACCGCGACCGCCGCCCTGACCCCGCCCCCCACCCCGAACACTCCGGCGGAATCGGCGGGACCGGCGGGACCGGCCACCCTGGACGCGCTGAACACCCTGGACACCCTGGAGCAGTTGGTCGAAACGGGCCTCCTCCTGGCCCTCCCCGAGGGCGGCTACCGCCTGCCCCCGCTCCTGCGCCTGCTGGCCGCGGCCCGCCTCGCCGAGGAGGAGCCCCCGGAGACGGCCCGCTCGGCCACCGCCCGCGTCTGCTCCGCCTTCACCACGGAGCTGACCGCGGCCCGTCACGCCGGCCAGGTGGACGGGGTCCACCCGCTGGAATGGTTCGAACGCCGGCACAGCGCCTTCACCCACACCGTGCTCCGCGCCCACGCCCACGGCCTGTGGGCCGAGACCGTGGCCCTCGCCGACGCCATGACGGTCTTCGTGGAGTCCCTGGCAGCCTGGGACGTCTGGGACCGCTGCCACAACGCCGCCCTCGACGCCGCCCGCCGCCTGGGCGACCCGACGGCCGAGGCCCGCCTCCTGCGCTCCCTGGGCGACCTCGCCCTCCAGCGCCGCCACCTCGACGAGGCCAAGGACCACTACCACCGCGCCCTGACCACCGTGGCGGCCACCGACTCCCCCACCACGACCCCCGAACGCCTCCGCGCCCTCGCCGGGCTGGTCGACCTCCACCTCGACGAAGGCGCCCTCACCACGGCGGCGGACCTCCTGGCCCCCCTCCGGGACACGATCCCCTCCGGCCCCGACATCCGCGGCCACTGGGAAGTCAGCCGCGTCCTGGGCCTCCTCGCGGTGGAGACCCACGGCACCGCCGCCGCCGAGGCCCACTTCCGCCAGTGCCTCACCCTGGCCACGACCCTCGCCGACCGCCGCCTGGAGTCCTACGCCCGCCGCTGGCTCACCCGCCTCACCACCACCCCCCACCGCCCCGACTGGACAGAATTCCGCCCCGGCCTCTGGCGCCCCCGCCCCACCCCGACCACGACCTGACCAAGCCAGGACCCGGAGCCCTGCCCAGCCCCTGGGTAGCCTGCCGAGCTCGTCGAACGGCGCACACCGCCCTTGCACTCCCCGAAGGCCCGTGGTGGGACCAGGACGTCGTCGCCTGGGATCATGGGCGGTGCACCCTCGCCGCCGGCCACGACCTCGCCCACCACCACGGCCTGGAACCGCACTTCGGCGATCCGGTCTTCGTCAGCTACCCGTCAGACTTCCACGCCCCGACCCTCCGAGCCCCCTCACCCGACGGAAACCGGCCCACCCACCCCAACCAAAACCCACCCCCGCGAAACCCGGCAGCACAAGCCCATCCACCCCGGCCAAAACCCAGCCCCGCGAAACCCGGCAGCACAAGCCCACCCACCCCGACCAAAACCCAGCCCCGCCGGCGATTGAGGCGCGGGGGCCCGGGGGCGGAGCCCCCGAATG
>NZ_JBEOSD010000174.1:0-16162 GCF_040302735.1 Streptomyces sp. NPDC097619
GGCCCGGCCGGGGCCCGCCCGGGACGCGCCCCGGCCGGCACGACACCGAAGGCCGCCGGTTCGGCACCGGAGGACCCGCGCCGGACGCGCGGGCGGCGGGCCGGGCCGGTGGCGGCGGGGGCCACACCCTCCCACGCCCCGGCTCCCGCCGCCTCCCGGGCGCCGCCGTCCGGGTGGCGCCCCGCCCGGTTCGGGGTGACCATGACAGGACGCGGCGATCCACGCCGAAGGGTGCCGGGCGGAGCTCCGCCCGGCACCCTTCCGGCCGTTCCGGAGCCCCGCGGGCCCCGCTCCCCACGCGCCCGTTCCGGGACGCGGCCCGGTCAGCGGCGGGTGGACGGCTGCGGCCGCCGCTCCCCCGCGCCCGTCCCCGCGCGCGGGGCCGGCAGGCTGACCCGCCCCGGCCCGACGCCCGGCGGTCCGGAGCGCGGCCCGGAGAGGATCCGTACCAGCGCGAAGCCCGCGGCCACCACGGCCGCCCCGCCCACGGCGTCCAGCACCCAGTGGTTCGCCGTGGCCACGATCGCGCAGACGGTGATCAGCGGGTGGAGTACGCCCAGCAGCTTCTGCCAGGTCCGGGGCGCCAGGGCCACGACCACCAACCCGCACCACAGCGACCAGCCGAAGTGCAGCGAGGGCATCGCCGCGTACTGGTTGGAGAGCGCGGTCAACGGCCCGTACTGCGGGTTCGCCAGGTCCTGCGGCCCGTGCACGGTGTCGATGAAACCGAGCCCCGGCATCAGCCGCGGCGGGGCCAGTGGGAACAGCCAGAACCCGGCCAGGGCGAGCAGCGTGGCCAGCCCGAGCCCGGTCCGCGCCCACCGGTAGGCGGCGGGGGCCCGCACGTACAGCACCCCGAGGACGGTCAGCGGCACCACGAAGTGGAAGGAGGTGTAGTAGAAGTCGAAGGGCACCTCCAGCCAGGGGCGGGCGGCCACCGCGTGGTTGACGGTCCGTTCGACGTCGATGCCGAGCACCCGCTCGACGGCCAGCAGCAGCGTGCCGTTGTCCTCGGCCCGGGTCCGGCCCGCCGGCGCCGCGGCCCTGATGTGCGAGTACAGCGAGTACCCGACCCGGATCAGCAGCAGCTCCAGCAGCAGGTGGGGTCGGGTGGGCGGGCGCCACCACAACGGGAGGGACCACCGGCCGGTCCGCCCCCCACCGGACGGGCGGAGGGGTACGGCCGGCCCCGTGGCGGTCCAGTACGGGGAGGAGCGCGGCAGGAAGCGCACGGCGCACGCCGCCACCAGGCAGGCCGCCGTCAGCGGGGCCTCGCGCAGCGGGGTGAGGAGGGCGAGGTTCGGCAGCAGCACCGACCCCGGCAGCACGGCCACCAGCACCACCGCGACCGGCCACACCCGCCGGTCCGCCCGCCGGCACCCGGCCCGGCCGGAGAGCGTCAGCAGCAGCCACAACACCTGCTGCCGGCCATCCGACGGACAGACCGCCGCGGCCGCGCAGCCGGTGATCCCCACGGCGAGCAGCGGCTGCCCGTCCCGGGCCAGACGCACCGCCCGGGACAGCGCGTACCCGCAGACCGCCGCCGCGAGCGGCAGGAACAACAGCACCCCCGCCGGCCCGTCCGCCCCGAGCCGGGACAGCACCCCGGCCAGCGACTGCGCGGCGGCGGACCCGGTGACGGGGGCGGGGCCGAGGACGAAGCCCGGGCCGGAGCCGGACGAGTGGGCCCAGGCGGCCCAGGACACCCACGGCGCCCCCGCGGCTCCCGGCGCCGACACCCAGGCCAGGGCCGAACAGCCCGCGAAGACGGGCGGCGCCCAGCCCACGGCCTTGCGGCGCCCGGCGCACCACAGCAGCGGCACGAACAGCAGGGCCCCCGGCTGGCAGGCCCCCGCCACCCCCAGCAGCACTCCCGGGGCACGCCCCCCGACCCCGGAGAACCCGCCCCACAGGGCGAGGAGGACGAACAGCAGGGGGACCGCGCCCCCCGCGCCGGGCCAGGGCGGGACGGCACCGGCCACCCCCGGCAGCAGCCCCGCGACCACGAGCAGGACCCCCACCGGCACCGCCCGCCGGGCCGACGCCCCCGGCGACGCCTCCCGGGCCCCTCCGCCCCCGGACCCCGCCGGCCCCGTCCCCCCGCTGTGCTGCACCGCATCCGCCACGCGCCGCCGGCCTCCCGCCGTGTTGCCCGTCTGCGCTGCGGCAGAACACCGGACTGACCCGGAAGACCATAGTCCGGAAATCGCACCCTCCGTCACCAATCGGCTACGCGGAGGGTTTTGGCAGGATGGACGGCATGAGCATCGTGAAGATCAACGCCCTGACCGTTCCGACCGAACAGCGCGAGGAACTGGAGAAGCGATTCTCGGCCCGCGCCGGCACCGTGGAGAGCTCGGACGGCTTCGAGTGGTTCGAGCTGCTGCGCCCGATCGAGGGCACCGACACCTACCTCGTGTACACCCGCTGGCGTGACGAGGCCGCCTTCCAGGCGTGGATGGAGGGCCCCATGAAGGCGGCCCACCAGGGCGGCGGCACGCCCACCGAGCGCCCGAAGCCCGCCGCTTCGGGCTCCACCCTCTGGTCCTTCGAGGTGGTCCAGCAGACGGCCCCCAAGCCGGCCTGATCGACCCCCGGGACGCGGGATGCGGCTCCGGCACCCGGCTCCGGGACGCGGAGTCGGGGAGGGGAGTCGGGGAGGGGCGGGCGAGCGACCCCGCCCCTTCCTGCCCCTTCCCGTTCCGCCCCGTCCCGCCCCCTCACGCCCAGAAGCGGTCCTCCTCGCCCATGTCGGCGGTGCACTCGTCGATGTCGGTGATCTTGCCGCCGACGATCGTGAAGAACAGCCCCTGCCGGATCTCCAACCCCCGGTCACCCCGGTCCCCCCGGAAGACGTGCACGGACATCGCGTGCCCCCGCCCGTCCACGAGCACGCACTCCACCTCCACCGAGGCCGTCCCCCCGGTCTCCCGGCCGATCCGCTCGTAGAGCCCGATCACGTTCTCGCGGCCCTTGTGGTGGCCGGAGAGGGGGTTGCCCCCCGGCACGTGGTGGATGACGTCGGCCGTCATCAGTGAGGCCAGCGCGGCCATGTCCCCCGAATTGAAAGCGGCGTAGCCCCGGCGGACCAGGGCGGCGTCCGGATGCTCCGACTGCTCTGACACGACGCCTCACACCCTTCGGAAAAGCAGGATTTACCGCTTTTCCCATCATCGGTCGGGCGCTGTGGATATTCCACGCGGCCGTTCCCGGAAATTGGCCACAATGCCGCCATGACCACCACATCGCCGACCACCGGCACCACCGAACCCACCGGCACGTCCTTCTGGGCCGTCGCCGCCGAGCCGCACACCACCCCTGCGGCCACCACCCTGCGCCGCGCCTATTACGCGGAGGTCGCGGGCCGCTACTGGGGCCGCCTCGCCACCGAGGAGGAGGTGGACGAGGGGATGCTCCAGGACCCGGGGGACGATCTCGTCCCACCCTCCGGCGTCTTCCTCGTCGGCCGGTACGAGGGCCGGCCGGCCGCCTGCGCGGGCCTGCGCATGCTGGACCCGCAGACCGCCGAGCTGACCCGGGTGTACGTGGACCCCGCGCTGCGCGGCACCGGCGGTGGCGCCGCCCTGCTCGCGGCCCTGGACGGCGAGGCCCGACAGCGCGGCGCGGCCCGCATCCGCCTGGACACCCGTACCGACCTCGTCGAGGCCCGCGCCCTCTACGCGCGCCACGGCTACCGGGAAATACCCGCCTACAACGCGGGCCCGTACGCCCAGCACTGGTTCGAGAAGCCCGTCCGCTGAGCCGCGCTCAGTGCGCCGAGTGATCGCGCGGGGCCAGGGAGTCGTACGGCTCCTCCGCGTCCGAGCCGCAGAGCTCGCGGTTCAGCTCCTCCACGAGCTTCACCAGGTCCGTGGGCCTGTCCGGACCCCACCAGTCCCCCAGCAGCTCCGCCAGGGAGTCCTGCCGGGCATCGGACAGCCGGGCCGCCACGGTCCGCCCCGGATCGGTGAGCACGAGGTCCAGCCCGTCCCGGGCCGCCAGTCCCCGCTCCTCGATCTGCCGCGCCGCGTCCGTGATCACCTTCAGCGGCACCTTGGTCCGCTCCGCCAACACCGCCGGTTCCACGGTTCCGTACCGCGCGATCCGCAACAGCATCCAACTGGAGGCGGGCAGCAGGTCGTAGCCCGCCGTCGCGGTGATCTTCTCGTAGACGTGCTTGCGCCCCTCACGGGTGCCGAGCACTGACAGGGCCCGGGCCACCTCCTCGTGGGAGCTGCGCTGCACCGGGTTGGAGGCCAGGGTCTCGGTGACGTCCGGGGCCGTGACCGAACCCCGCAGCTTGTCCTCCTTGAGGAACCAGGCCACCACGAAGGCCAGCGCCACCACCGGCGCCGCGTACAGGAACACGTCCGTGATGGCGGTGGAGTAGGCGTCCAGGACCCGCGGTCGCAGTTCGGGCGGCAGCAAGCCGACGGCCCGGGGGTCGGCCTCCAGCTCGGCGGGGGCGGCCCCGGGCGGCAGGACCCTGCCCCGCAGCGTGGACACCAGCTCGTCGTCGAGTCGGTTGGCGAAGAGCGTGCCGAAGATGGCCACGCCGAAGGAGGCGCCGATGGAACGGAAGAAGGTGGCACCGGAGGTGGCGACGCCCAGGTCCTCGTAGCTGACGGAGTTCTGCACCACGAGCACCAGCACCTGCATGACCAGGCCGAGCCCGGCACCGAAGACGAAGAAGTAGACGCTCATCTCCCAGGCGGAGGTGGTCCGTTCCATACGGTGCAGGAGGAGCAGGCCGATCGCGGTCACGGCGGTGCCCGCGATCGGGAAGACCTTCCAGCGGCCGGTGCGACTGACGAGCTGCCCGGAACCGGTGGAGGTGATGAGCATGCCGAGGACCATCGGCAGCATGTGCACGCCCGACATCGTGGGGGAGACCCCCTGGACCACCTGGAGGAAGGTCGGCAGGTAGACCATCGCGCCGAACATCGCGAAGCCGATGATGAAGCTGATCACCGAGCAGAGGGTGAAGGTGCGGATCCGGAAGAGCTTCAGCGGCAGCACGGGCTCCACGGCCCGCCGTTCCACCATCACGAAGGCCACGAGCAGGAGCGCGCCGAGCACCGACAGCCCGATGATCTGGGCGGACCCCCAGGCCCAGGTCGTGCCGCCCAGGGAGGCCACCAGCACCAGACAGGTGGCCACCGAGGCGATGAGGAAGGTTCCCAGGTAGTCGATGGTGTGCTTCCGGGAGCGCACCGGAATGTGCAGGACGGCCGCGATCACCAGGAGGGCGACGATCCCGATGGGAATGTTGATGTAGAAGACCCAACGCCAGCTGAGGTGGTCCACGAACAGTCCGCCGAGCAGTGGCCCCAGCACGCTGGTGGCGCCGAAGACGGCACCGAACAGGCCCTGGTACCGGCCGCGTTCCCGCGGCGGCACGATGTCCCCGACGATCGCCATGGACAGCACGATCAACCCGCCGCCACCCAGGCCCTGAAGGGCCCGGAAGCCGATCAGCTGGGACATGTCCTGGGCCACCCCGCACAGCGCGGACCCGATGAGGAAGATCACGATCGCGGCCTGGAAGAGCTTCTTCCGCCCGTACTGGTCGCCGAGCTTGCCCCACAACGGCGTCACCGCCGTGGAGGCCAGCATGTAGGCGGTGACCACCCAGGACAGGTGCTCCATGCCGCCGAGTTCGCTGACGATCGTCGGCAGGGCGGTGGAGACGATGGTCTGGTCGAGCGCGGCGATCAGGAGCCCCAACAGGAGCGCTCCGATCGCCACGATGACACTGCGCTCCGCGTGTTCCGGTCCGCCGGGGCCGGGAGCGGGATCCACGGCCGTGTTCGTGACTTCCTGCGCCATGTGCTCCTCCTCAGGGCCGGTGCACGGTTCCATCCTGAGCGGTGTGGCCGGTTACGGCCTGTTGGACGGTTGGGTCCGAGGCCCCGGGATCTGCATAATCGCTGGCAGTTGTCAGGGAGGGGATCCACCAGTGAGCGCTGTGCGCTGTCCGGAATGCGATGCTGCCGCGGGTGCCTGCGGTTGCGGTTCGGGGACCGGCACCGGCTTCGACCACCTGCGGATCCGCCCCTATCTGGGCCGTCCGGACGCCCAGGAGGCGCCGGAAGCGGCGCCGGTCGGCCCGCCCCCGGGAGTCCTCGGCGTGGTCAGCGGACCCCTGGACCCGCCCGTGGACCCGAACCGACTGTGGTCGCCCGGCCCCGACACTCACCCGGCCCCCGCCCCGAGCCCGTACGCCCGCCCGACCGCGGCGTCGAACGAGCCCCCGGCCGCTCCCGACCCGTGGGGCCCGATACCGACCCCCGGGGCTCCGCAGACGCCGTGGGCCGCGGCCGGGCCGGGGACGGCCGGAGCGCACCCCGCCGAGGGGCTGACCGAACCGCTCCCGGTGATACCGGCCGACCCCGCGCCCTCCCCCGGGCCCGCGTACTCCCCCGGGCCCGCGCCCTTCGCCGGGCCCGCGGGCTTCTCGGGGCCTTCCCCGGCCCACCCGGCCGCTCCCGGGAGCGGTGCCGGGGATCCGGGCGGGGTGCCGCCGGTCGTGGACGAGACCGTGGTGCTGCGGGCCGTACCCGGCGGGCCGGAAGCCCGCGGCGGGGCCCACCCGGTCGGGGCCGGTGGCTTCGGTCCGGGCGGGCGAGCGGGACGCGGGGACGGCGGCCGGGGGTCCCGGCGGGCCGGGGGCGGGACCGGCTCAGGAGGGCCGGGGGCCGGCGGGCCCGGTGGTGGCCGTCGGCGGACCGGGCTGCTCGTCGCGGGGGCGGCGGTGGCCGTGATCGGGGTGGGCTGGCTGGCCTCGGGGCTGTTCGCGGAGGACGGCACGAAGGACCTGAGCCTGCCCGGTCCGGAGCTGTCCGCGCCCGCAGCGCTGCCGAGCACCGGCACGTCCGGCCCCGACCCCACCGCCTCCGGCGGGGAGCGTTCCGCGGAGCCCGAAGAGGACGCGGACGCGGCGCCCGCGGACCCGACGGCCACGGCCGGTCCCGACCGGACCGCGGGGCCCTCGCCCTCCACCTCCAGGGGCCCTTCCGCCGCCCCCTCGGCGGGCGCCACCCGCACCGAGGGCCCCGAGCCGACGCCGTCCCGGGCGACGGACCGCTCACCGCAGCCCACCCGTTCCGCGAGCCCGGACCGCGGGGTGCTGCGGCGCGGGGACAGCGGGAGCGAGGTCCGGGAGCTCCAGCTGCGGCTGTCGGAGATGTGGCAGTACTGGGGCCCGGCGAACGGCCGCTACGGGCGCTCCGTGGAGAACGCCGTGGCGAACTTCCAGTCCTGGGCGAACGTGACGGGGGATCCGGACGGGGTCTACGGGCCGAACACCCGATCCGCCCTGGAAGCGCTCACGCACGAGCCGTAGCCACAGCGACAGCCCCGGCACAGTCACCGGCACCGGCCCGAGCGGGGGCCGTGCCGGAGCCCCGGGCCCGCCCCCGCGACCGGGCCGGCGGAGAGGGCCGGGCCGGGTGCGGAAAGCCGGTCCGGATGTCGGGAGGATTCACCCGAACGGGTGCGCACAGGGCGGGATCGGGGGCCGGTCCGGCGCAGGCTGGACCCCATGGACAGGCCAGTCATGCGCGCCACCCCCGGGGAGCGGCTCGCCCAGCTCCCGCAGGTCAGTTCGCTCGACCCCGCCACCCGGCACGAGATGCGGGTGGTGGCGGCCGTGCTGCCGTTCAAGGTGAACAACTACGTCCTGGACGAGCTGATCGACTGGGACCGCGCCCCGGAGGATCCGATCTTCCGGCTCACCTTTCCGCACCGGGACATGCTCCCGGAGCCGGTGTTCTCCGTGATCAGCGACCTGATCTCGGCGGGTGCCCCCCGTGCCGTGCTGCGCGGCGAGGCCGACCGGCAGCGCCGGCTCCTGCACCCGCACCCGGGTGGACAGTTGGAGCTGAACGTGCCGCGCATGGACGGGCGTCCCGTGCCCGGACTCCAACACAAGTACCGCGAGACGGTGCTGCTCTTCCCCGCGCAGGGGCAGACCTGCCACGCCTACTGCGGGTACTGCTTCCGGTGGGCCCAGTTCGTCGGCATACCCGAACTCAAGCAGCACCTTCCCGGCCCGGGCCCCGCCCTGGACTACCTCCGGGCGCACCCGGAGGTCACGGACGTGCTGATCACGGGCGGGGATCCGTTGATCATGTCCACGGACCGGCTGCGCGCCTACCTGGAGCCGCTGCTCGCCCCCGAGTTCGACCACGTCCGCAACATCCGGCTGGGAACGAAGGCGCTGGGCTACTGGCCGTACCGGTTCCTCACCGATCCGGACGCCGAGGACCTGCTGCGCCTGCTCTCGGACTGCGTGGCCGCGGGCCGCTCCCTGGCCGTGATGACCCACTTCTCGCACGGCCGCGAGCTCACCACCCGGGCCGTCCGCGAGGCGGTCGCCCGGCTGCGCGGCACGGGTGCGGTGCTCCGGGCCCAGGCGCCCATGGTCCGGCACGTCAACGACGACCCGACAGTGTGGGCGGACATGTGGCGGGACATGGTGCAGCTCGGCATCCAGCCGTACTACACCTTCGTGGAGCGGGACACCGGCGCCCGCGACTACTTCGCCCTGCCGCTGACCCGCGCCCTGTCCGTCTACCAGGAGGCCCTGCGCCAGGTGTCGGGGCTCGCGCGGACCGCCCGCGGTCCGGTGATGTCCGCGACCCCCGGCAAGGTGCTGGTGAACGGGGAGGCGGAGATCGCGGGCGAGAAGGTGTTCGTGTGCAGCTTCCTCCAGTCCCGCGACCCGGAGCGGACCGGCCGCCCCTTCTTCGCCGCCTGGTCCCCCACCGCCACCTGGTTCGACGAACTGCGCCCCGCCCTGGGCACCGACCCCACCCTCTTCGCCCCCGCACCGATCCCCGCCTGATCCCGGGCGGGGCCCACGGAACCCCCGGCTGGCGCAACCGGCCCCCGATTTTGTATCGTGTAGAAACAAAGTGGTTCCGTCCACACCCCCTGACCGGTGGACGGAACCGCTTGTTTTCTTTTTCGCGCCACCGTCTGGAGTTCCTCCCATGCCGGCCAGCAGCACTCCCGCCCCCGTCACCCTGACCGCCCGCGCCCTGCTCCTGGACATGGACGGCACCCTCGTGAACTCGGACGCGGTGGTCGAGCGGTGCTGGCGCCAGTGGGCCCTGGAACACGGCCTGGATCCGGAGGAAGCCCTCAAGGTGGTGCACGGCCGCCAGGGCTACGCCACCATGGCGGTGTTGCTCCCGGAGCGGCCCATGGAGCTCAACCTCGCCGACAACGCGGCGATGCTGGCCCGCGAGACGGCCGACATGGACGGGGTGGTCCCGGTCCCCGGCGCCCCCGCCTTCCTCCACGCGCTCCTGACCCACGCGCTCCCGCACGCCCTGGTCACCTCGGCCGACCGGGCCCTGTCCACGGCCCGGATGGCGGCCGCGGCCCTGCCCATGCCCGAGGTCCGGGTGACCGCCGAGAGCGTCGGCGCCAGCAAGCCGGACCCGGAGGGCTTCCTCAAGGGCGCGGCCGAGCTGGGCGTGGACCCGGCCGACTGCATCGTGTTCGAGGACTCGGGCGCGGGCATCGAGGCCGGTCGCGCCGCCGGGATGCGCGTGGTCGGGGTGGGCCCCCGCGCCGGGGAACACGGCCCCACGGTGCACGTGCCCGACCTGGAAGCGGTGCGCGTGGCGCCCGGCGCCGACGGCGGCATCCTCCTGACCGTGCACGCGGCGGCCTGACCGCCCGCACGGCCCGCCGCGTCCGAGGACGCGGCACGCGGCAGACCCTTGGCAGGGGACGACGGGCGAGGGCCCGGTCCGGTGGGATTCCCACCGGACCGGGCCCTCGTCGTATCGGGCGGGCGGGTCAGCCCACGATGGCCTCGTACAGGCTGAACCCGGCCAGGGCCACCATCACGCCCGCAGCGATCTTGGTGATGAGGCGCAGCGGGACCTTCTTCATCAGCGTGCGTCCGCCGAGGATGCCCAGGCCCGCGACGGCCCAGAGGGCCAGGACGGCACCGATGCCGACGGAGATCGGGTCGTCGTAGCGGGCGGCGAGGTTCGCGGTCATGATCTGCGTGAGGTCGCCGAACTCCGCGACCAGGATGAGCATGAAGCCCGCCCCGGAGACCTTCCAGAAGGACTGGTCGGCCGGCGGCTTGACCTCCTCCTCGCCCTCGTCCTTCTTGAGCAGCAGCATGAGCGCCCCGATCAGGAACAGCACGCCCACGACGCCCTGCACCCAGCGGTGCGGCAGCAGGGTCAGCACGCTGGCGGCGGCGATGGCGAGAGCCACGTGCACGACGAAGGCGGCGGCGACACCGGCGAAGACGTAGGAGGCGCGGTAGCGGGTGCCGAGCATGAGACCGGCGAGCGCCGTCTTGTCGGGCAGCTCGGCAAGGAAGATCACACCGAAGGTGATCGCCATGATGGTGATGCTGAACACGGGGCTGGAACCTCAATCGGTCGGGCAGGATGCCGCCACGCCGAGAGACCGGGTGTTCCGGGGTCGCTTCGGCTCGGCGGCGTCCTGGAATGCACAAGGACACTGCGGCCGAAGGTCTCGCTGGCCTGCCGCTGACGCGGCCTGCCTCCGGGCGCCGGCTGGGAGACCCAGCAGTATGTCGACGGTCCGGCGAAGAGCTACTCCCCTTCTGCTCCGTCCAGGGTACGCCACGCCGCACCCACCCCGGCAGAGCCCTTGGTCACACGGCCCCACGCCCCGACCTCACCCCCACACCCCACCCGACGCCGGCCTCACCGCCTCGCACCGCCCGCCGCCGCCCGCCCCGACGCCCCCTGAGCCCATTCCGGGCCCGCGCACCGACGCCACCCCACGCCCGCCCCTGAGCCCGATCCGTCCCCTCCGCCGATCGAGGCACGGGGTCCAGGACGGCGTCCCGTGCGCACGACGGCACCCACCCCACCCGCCCCACCATCCCCTCCGACCCCATCCCGGAATCTCAACTTCCGCTTAAGTGTTTCCTGTTGGGCGACTTGATCTGACGTGACCATGTCGCCAACCTGTAACTCGGCACCCACCCCGGGGACACCCGGGACCGCCACGATGGGCCGCGCCCCGACCCGGGGCCGGTGCCCTTCCGCCCCCCACCCAGGAGTGACCCATGTCCGGTGTCTACGCGCGTCGATTTGGCATGTTCGCGACGGCCGCCACCCTCGCGGCCACCGCCGCCCTCGTGAACGCCCCCACCGCCCAGGCCGCCATGCCCACCCCCATGAGCGCCGCCGCGGCCCGTTCCTACCTGGCGGGCGTGACCCCGCAGGCGGAAGGTTCCTCCAGCGGCTACAGCCGGGACCTCTTCCCGCACTGGAGCACCGTCTCCGGCAGCTGCAACACCCGCGAGACGGTCCTCAAGCGCGACGGCGTCAACGTGGTCACCGACTCTTCTTGTGCCGCCACCAGCGGGAGTTGGTACTCCGAGTACGACGGCGCCACCTGGACCGCCGCCTCCGACCTGGACATCGACCACGTCGTCGCGCTCTCCGAGGCCTGGCGCTCCGGCGCCAACTCCTGGACCACCACCAAGCGCCAGCAGTTCGCCAACGACCTGACCCGGCCCCAGCTGATCGCGGTCACCGACAACGTGAACCAGGCCAAGGGCGACCTCGACCCCGCCGAGTGGCTGCCCTCGCGCACCTCGTACCGCTGCACGTACGCCCGCGCCTGGGTCAACGTGAAGCAGTACTGGGGCCTGACCATCGACTCCGCGGAGAAGTCCGCCCTCCAGGGCGTCCTCAACGGCTGCTGATCCCGGCCCCGTTCGGCCGCCCCTCCCGCACGGTCCCGCCTCGGACCGGCCTCGGACCGGCCTCGGAGCCGACTCCCCCTCCCCTCCCTGACGGCGTCCCGGCGGCCTCCCGCCCACCGCCGCCGACGGCTTCCGCGGAGCCTGGAACCAACTCCCCCTCCTCGTCGTACCTTGACCCGAGGGACGACCGAAGAGGGGGAGTCGGATGGGCGGCCTGAGGGTGGGACCCTTGCTGCGGCACGTGGACTGGGAGGGCGGCGGCACGGCCACGGTGTGGGTGGAGACCAGCCGCCCCGGCACCGTCGAGGTGCGCTGCGCGGACGGCGCCGGGGGGCGGGTACGGACCTTCCACGTGGCCGGGCACCACTACGCCCTCGTCCCGGTGACCGGGCTCACCCCCGGCACCACCACGGCCTACGAGGTCCTCCTGGAGGGCGCCCGGGTCTGGCCGCTCCCGGACAGCCCGTTCCCCGCCAGCACCATCACAGCACCGCCCGCACCCCGCACCCCGCGCGTACCGCGCACGCGAACGCCCGAGGTGGCAACGGTCGACACCGCGACGGCCGGCACCGGAACGGCGGACGGCCGCCCCGGGCGCGCGGCCGCACCGCCGCTCCGGGTCACCTTCGGCTCCTGCCGGCAGTCCGTACCGCCCGCCGGGGGCGGCGGCCCGCACGGCCCGGACGCGCTCGACGCCCTCGGCGCGCGACTGGCCGCGGACCCCTCGGCGGAGCGCCCGGATGTCCTGCTGCTTCTCGGGGACCAGGTGTACGCGGACCACCTCTCGGCGAACACCCGGCGGCTCATCGAAGCCCGCCGGGACCTGCGGGAGCCGCCGGGCGCGGAGGTCGCGGACTTCGAGGAGTTCACCTGGATCTACGCCGAGTCCTGGCTGGACCCGGAGGTCCGCTGGCTGCTGTCCACGGTGCCCAGCTGCATGATCTTCGACGACCACGACCTGTCGGACGACTGGAACACCAGCGCCGCCTGGGTCGCGGAGCGGCGCTCCCTGCCCTGGTGGCGGGAGCGGGTGCTCGGCGGGCTGATGGCGTACTGGGTCTACCAGCACCTGGGGAACCTCTCGCCCGCCGAGCTGGCCGCCGACCCGCTGTACCGCGAGGTCAACGCCACCCCCGACGGCACCGAGGCGCTGCGCCGGTTCGTCGCCGCGGCCGAGGCGGATCCCGACCTGGTCCGGTGGAGCTACCGCAGGGACTTCGGGGCCACCCGTCTCCTGATGATCGACGGACGGGGCTCCCGGGTACTGGAGGAGCACGCCCGTTCCATGATCGGCCCCGGCACGGCGGCCTGGCTGCGCGAGAACGCCCTGGAGGGCCACGGCGGTTACGACCACCTACTGATCGGCACCTCGCTGCCCTGGCTGCTGCCCCCGCTGATCCACGACGCGGAGGGCTGGAACGCCGCCCTGTGCCGGGGCGAGCGCGGGGAGCGGTGGGCGCGTTTCGCGGAGGACCTGCGGCGGCGCAGCGATCTGGAGCACTGGGCCGCGTTCCCGAGCTCGTTCGCCGCGCTGACCGACCTCATCGAGACCGTCGGGACCGGGCCGCGGGCGCCCGCGACGATCTCCGTCCTCTCCGGGGACGTGCACCACGCGTACGTGGCCGAGCCGCGGACCGCCACGGACGCGCGGCTCTTCCAGTTGACCTGCTCACCCGTGCACAACTCGGTGCACACGGCCGTGAAGCTGGGATTCCGCTTCGGTTGGACCCGGACGGGGCGCCGGCTGGGCCGACTGCTGAGCAGGCACGGGCGGACCGGCCGCCCGCCCGTGTCCTGGCGCCGCTCCGGCGGACCCTGGTTCGGCAACCAGCTGATGACCCTGTCCCTGGAGGGGCGGGCGGCCCGCCTGTGGCTGCACCAGGCCCGTACCTCCGGGGGCCGGTTCCGCCCGTGGGGCCGGGGTCGGGGCGAGGCCGTCCTGGTGACGGTCACGGAACGCGAGCTGGCCCCGGCGGGCCCGGCTCCGGCGGACGAGACCCCGGCGGGCCCGGCGCCCACGACGAGCGCGGCCCTCGCCGCCTCCGGACCCGCGCACCCGCCGCGCCCGAATTCCGCCTCGAACCCCGGGCCCGGACGCGCATCCGGACCCACGTCCGGACCCACGTCCGACCCGGCGTCCGGCCCGGCGTCCGAGTCCGTCTCCCCCTCGGGGGCACCGCCCTCGGGGCCGACCGTCTGAGAGGTCCGGAGGAGCTCGCCCCGGTGGCCGGAACCGGGCGGTTCCTCCGGCCCCGCGCGCCGACGGAAAGAGACCCTTGACACACCCGGAGGGCCTACCGGGGCCCGGCGGAACTTTAGCCCGATTCCAGGCGTACGCTGTATGGCTGTCAAGCCGCCCCTGCCGCTCCCCCGCGACGTCGCGGCGCGTAACGCCGACGTGCGCCAACCGGACTGGGGAGTCCCGTTTTGTTTGAGACTGTGGGGTCGCTGACCACGAGCCCGTGGATCTACGCGGTGGTGGCGCTTTCCGTCATCCTCGACGTGTTCCTGCCCGTGCTGCCCAGTGGAGTGCTGGTGATCACGGCCGCGGCCGCGACCGCCGCGGCGGGCACCGGCCTGGCCGGGCCGCCCGGCACCGCCGCCCAGATGCAGGAGGTGCCCGACATCCTGCTGTTGCTGGTCTGCGCGGCAGCCTCCTCGGTGCTGGGCGACCTGGCCGCCTACCGACTGGGCCGCCGCGGCGGCGACCGACTGGACCGCGCGATCGCCCGCTCCCGACGGCTGACCCGCGCCCAGGAACGCCTGGGGCAGGCCCTGAGCCGCGGTGGCGGCGCCCTCGTGGTGATCGCCCGGTTCGCCCCCGCCGGCCGCTCGGTGGTCTCCCTGGGCGCGGGCGTGGCCCACCGCCGCATCAAGGAGTTCCTGCCCTGGTCGGTCCTCGCGGGCATGGCGTGGGCCGGGTACAGCGTGGGGCTCGGCTACTTCGGCACCCAGTGGCTCGGCGCGACCTGGCTGGGCACGGCCGTCTCCGTGCTGGCGCTGTTCGCCGCGGGCTCCCTGGCCGCCTACCTGGTGCGCCGCCCCGCTCCGGCCCCCGCCACCCCCTGACCCCGGCCCGTACGGCACCCGACCCCGGGCCCGGCGGCCGCTCCTGACGCGCCGTCCCGCGCGGGCCACGGAGCCCGCCGACGGCCGCCCGCGCGCCCGTGCCCCGGTCGCCGGGGCGTGTCCGGCGACCCGCTTCCCGGTGCCATGGGGAGCAGGAGCGCCCTCGTGCGCGGCCCCTCCGCCCCGCCTCCCACCGACCACGGCACCCCTCCCGGGGCCCCGTCGGCCCGGGCCCAGTCCCGGTCCTGCCCGGCCCTGCCCGGGCCGCCCTCGGCCCGGGCCCGCCGGTCCTCGGGCCCCTCCGGCACACGGCCGTCGGAACGCCCGCACCGCGCGAGGGGGCCGCGTACGCCCCGACCGCTGCCCCGACGCACTGCGCCGCCCGGCCGCCGCGCCGCCCCCTCGGCTCTCCCTTCGGCTCTCCCCTCAGCACCCCCGGGCCCTCCCTCTGCCTTCCCCGCCGCCCGCCGCGCCCGTGCGTCGGTCATTCGCGGGTCATCGGCACACACCTCCCGAACAGGCCGGCATGGCAGGCCCGTAGCAAGGTGCTGACAAGCCATCCCGTCCGCGCCCGCCGCCCGCGCCTGCCGCCGGAGCGCCCGTCCGCCCGTTCCTTCCCCCACCCGGCCGAACCGCTCACCCGTTCAACCGGCCCCGATCGCCGCGTCCCCCGCTGGCTCCTAGCGTCCAGAGCACGGCGCCCCGCCGATCCCGCGTCACATCCGTGTCCCGGCCGTGCCGTTCCGAGGAGCCCGAGGAGTTCCCATGCGCTTCAAGACCGCCGCGGCCGCGACCGTACTGACCGTCACCACCGCCCTGCCGTTGGCCGCCCCCACCGTCCTGGCCACCGCCTGGGCGGCACCGGCGGCGGTGCAGCCCGTGCCCGGAGCGCCCGGCGGGAGCTACGGGGGCAATCCCACGGCGACCGTCTCCCCCGGCACGGTCTCCCCCGGCAGCCGGGTCTCCCTCAACGTCGAGGGCTGCGGAACCCGGACCGGCCGGGCCACCTCCTCCGCCTTCGGCGAGGCGCAGCTGTCCGCGGGGAACATGGAGGCGAGCAACCTCTTCGGGAGCGCGACCGTGTACCGCAGCATCAGCCCCGGCTCGCACCCCGTGACCTTCGAGTGCGGCGGCTCGGGCGGGCGGCGCGTCACCGTCAACCTGTACGTCACCCCGGGCGCGGCCCGCGGCGGACTGGGCGGCAGCGTCGACGGGCCGAGCACCGGGCAGATCGCGATGGGCGGCGCCCTGGTGGCCGGGGCCCTCGGCGCGGGCGTCTGGTACCTCCGCCGTCGCAACGCCGCCGCCTGACCGCGGCCCGCTTCTTCCTGACCCGTGTCCGATTTCTTGGGAACGGCGAATCCGTGGTCGGCA